>NZ_JAVRBM010000120.1:0-20157 GCF_034531255.1 Nostoc sp. ChiQUE01b
ATCAATCACTTCTTTTATATATCCTACGTCCTAACTGAGGTGACGACTGCTATATTACAAGGGTTTAGGCGTGTGTATCTGTCGCATTCTTTTCTCAAATTGGTATAATTTTAAATCGGAATTTGAATCACAAATTCTGTACCCTCTCCCTGTACAGAATTAACTTCCAGAGTGCCACCATGTTTTTCTACAATAATTTGCCGTGCGATCGCTAATCCTAATCCTGTACCTTTACCTACAGATTTAGTTGTAAATAAATGGTCAAAAATCTTTTGTTTGACTTCATCAGACATTCCCATACCATTATCTTGAATGTAAATTAAAACATGATGTTTGTCTTCACTCAAACAAGTTTTAATCTCAATTTTATTATTAATATCCTGAAAATTACGTCCAATATTAGACTCCTCTAAAGCATCAATTGCATTTGCCAATAAATTCATAAAAACTTGATTCAGTTGTCCAGGAAAACATTTAACTAAAGATATATCTCCGTATTTTTTCACTACTTTAATCTCTGGATGTAGTTCCGATGCTTTTAAGCGATGCTTCAGAATCAAAATTGCACTATCGATACCATCGTGAATATTAAAAGCAACTTTATTTTCTGTATCTGCCCTGGAAAAGGTTCGCAAACTGTTGCTAATACTCCGAATTCGGTCAATACCTAATTTCATTGAAGAAATCATTTTTGGCAAATCTTCTCGGATATATTCTAGGTCAATTGCTGCAATTTCTTCTTCAATTTCTACACCAGGATTCGGAAATTTTTGCTGATAAAGCTCGATGAGGTGAAACAAATCTTCAACCAAATCAACAGCAGGTTGAATATTACCTGCAATAAAGCCTACAGGGTTATTAATTTCGTGGGCTACACCTGCAACTAAATTACCTAATGCTGACATTTTCTCACTTTGCACCAGTTGTAGTTGCATTTGTTTTAAATCTGTAAGTGAGTGTTCTAATTGTTGGGCATTCTCTTGCGATCGCTGATAAAGAGAAGCATTTTCTAAGGAGATAGCCGCTTGTGAACACAATAGGTTGATTACTTGAAGTCTATCATGGGTAAATACTCCGGCAATCAGATTATTTTCTAAGTAAAGGATGCCAATTAATTTCCCTTGATGGAGAATTGGGGCACACAGCAAGCTTTTGGGTTGTTCTCGAATAATGTATGAGTCAGAAGCTAAAGAATTATCCCCAGTTGCATCATCGATTACCAATGTTTCTAAAGTGCGTTTGACATAGTTAATTGGAGTTAGAGGGATATCTTGGCTGAACTCAATGGGAATAGATTGCAGAATAGTTGGCACTTTTTGGAATGTTGGGTAGGCGTAGCCCGTCGTAGATATCGCCTCTATCACCCAAACATTATCCTTGAGTAAAATTAGAGCACATTTTTTTGCTCCGGTATTCTCCATCACCACTTGCATTAATGTAGAGAGCAACTTCTCTAAATGAATTTCGCTAGATAGTGCTTGAGAGGCTTTGAGAACACTTGCTAAATCTAAAGCTTCGGAAATGCTGGTGCTACTGGATGAAATTGTCATACCAGCAGTAAAAGTTGGCAGGGACATATTATTGAAACTGGATGCTGTTTCCGTGGGATTGACGCGAATTTTTTCCGATTGGAGAATCGGGGTGAGTAATTGAGGATAACGTTTTTCTAAGTCATAAACTTTGGCTTTAGCGCCCCAACGAACATAGCAGTAGTAAGCGTTTGTCAAATAGGTTTGGGCAATTTGCTCTTTACCCCATTTTAGGTAAAATTTGGCGGCGAGTTCGTGAGCAAGAGCTTCTTCCTGGATATATTCATTTTCTTTGGCTCCTTGAATAGCGCGATCGTACATTTCCATTGCTTGAATATATTCACCGAGAATGCGATCGCGTTCAGCCTCTACTAAGTGAAACTTATGTAAATGATTCATCGGCGCATGATGTGCCCAGTTCTGCATTTTTTCCTGATTAGCTGTAACCCGTTTGAGGATGAATGCTTGCCCGTCTTCAGAAGCATCAGAATATACGGCTAATTGGCTCAGAGAATCATAGAAATGAAATAGAGGAACATTAAGACTTCCAACAAGACTTTCTAAATAATTTTCTGCTAATTCAGCATTTTCAATAGCATGAGTATACTCAGCAAAGAAATAACAGAGAACCAATTTATGAAAATACAATGAACAAATCATGGCTTGATCATTCCCTTGCTGATGAAGCGGCAACATGGTTTCTTCATTGTAAGCATCACCGATTAAACGGCAAGGATTTTGATTTTTTGAGAGTAAGTTAAGCACTACCTGCCGATAAAGTTCATTTTTATGTAGTGATGGTTCTTGACGAAGTTGTGCGAGTCCTTGACTATAATTTGCTATTTCCTCTGCTAGATAAGATAATTCTTTACCAGCAAAATATGAACTCAAGCAATAATTACTTGCACAGTAACCTGCAAATTCTAAATCTCCTGTTTCTACCCCGCTATAATAGGCTGATTGTATAGGATGCAAAAGTTCTCTAATATGCTGCTTCCAATGATTCAAACAGCCATAAACAATCATATATGTCTTAGCTATAAATTCTTTAGCATTTAATTTATCTAATAATTTTAGAGTTAGTTGACCGAATTGATAACCTGAATCAATATCTCCGACAATGCCACAAAGAATCATCCCATAACATGAATATCCATAGAGAGAATTAGCAGTATTTCCATAATTGAGGGATAAATTAACCTGTTTGAACAATATTAAAGGATAGAGTTCTGGGCTGGCTAAATAAGCCGCAGCAGCTATATTTATCAAGATATTCATAGCTGCTAACTTATCTGGCTCAGTCATTAATTTTAACTCTAGTAAGTCCTCAATAGCTTTTCCTTCTAAAGCTAATTGTGTCTCCTGTAATCCACGGTTAATATCTTCTAGTGTTGCCTGTTCAGGTAGTTCTATACCTAATAATTTGAGAACTTGGAGTCCCGTTTTTATCGCTTCCGGCATCCTGTTTTGTGCTACCTGAGATAAGATTTTGACTTCATAGGCTTTGACTTGATCAATTACTGTTTTACCATTTTCTAATATTACTTTCACCCTTTGCTCCATCTGTTCAAAATCACCATTAAGATTGGCTATCTCGGCAGATGTTGAGTACAGTGTCAAAGCCAACTCATACTGATATTGCCAACAATCTTCTGTGAGTAACTTAATTCCAAAATTTGTGTACTCTACAGCCGCTTCATAAGCAGTTGAAATTCTTGCTTTATGACTTGCAGTTAGATTTAATTTTGCCAGTTCTTCTCGTTCCTCTGGCTGAGTAATTAGTTCAACTCCCAAATTTAACTGATTGACTAATTTAAAGAGATATTCTTCGCGCTGTTCCAGGGAAATATTCCTCAAAATTAATCGCCCAATTTTGAGGTGTACTGCCTGTTTTAGTCTTTCAGGAATTAGAGAATAAGCAGCTTGTTGAACGCGATCGTGCAAAAACTTGTAGGAACACAAACCAGAATCCACCATCCAGAAATCAGAAGCAATTACAGATTCTCCTGACTCCTGTTGATAAAACTTATAAACTTCAGTTGTGGGTACGATCAAACCTTCTTGCAAAGCTTTCCATAGGTCTGCTGCTGTCTCTGATAGAGATTTTTCATGGACAATTGCAAGAATTGCTAAGTCAAACTGATTATCAATACAAGCTGCAAGCTGCAAAACTTTTTGAGTTGCTTCTGGTAACTTCTGCAACTGAAGCACCATAAACTCTACCAAATCATCAGTAAATGCTAATGCTCTAACCTGAGCAATATCACATTGCCAATGACCCATATCAAAATTATAGTTAATTAACTCTTCTTCGTGCAGTAACTTGAGGAATTGATTAGCGAACAAGGGGTTGCCTTGAGTTTTTTGATATACTAAATCTGTGAGAGATTTGGCATTTTTTAAGTTACATTTAAGAGCATCAGTAATCAGATAATTTAAATCTGTATGAGTGAAAGGAGCTAAAGTAATGGTATTAAAACATGCTTTGTTTTTATGAATTTCTCCTAATGTCAACATTAACGGATGCGCCGGATAAACTTCATTATCCCGGTAAGCACCAATCACTAACATATAGTGAATTTCCGTTTCATTCATCAGGAATTGCATCAACTTCAAAGATGCTGAATCTGCCCATTGCAAATCATCCAGGAATATCACTAAGGGATGTTCTTTGGTTGTGAAAACTTGGATAAATTTATGAAATAATAAATTGAAGCGATTTTGTCCAGCAGTCCCTGAAAGTTCAGGTACTGGTGGTTGTTGTCCAATAATCTTTTCTAGTTCGGGAATAACTTCGATAATTACTTGAGCATTCTCACCCAAAACTGTTAGAATCGTGGCTTTCCATTGTTCAAGTTGGGCATCGGTTTCACTAAGTAATTGCCCCATTAAATCCCGAAATGCTTGTACAAAAGCTCTCAAGGGAATGTTGCGTTGGAATTGGTCATATTTCCCTTTGATAAAATAACCCCGTTGTCGCACAATGGGTTTATGGACTTCATTAATAACGGCAGTTTTACCAATACCAGAGAAACCTGCTACTAAAATCATTTCAGTGTTTCCCTGTGCTACTCTGTCAAAGACTGCGAGTAAGCTTTCTACTTCTGCTTGCCGACCATAGAGCTTTTCTGGGATGATGAAGCGATCGCAAATATCTCGCACTCCTAACTCAAAGACATCAATCCTGCCAGTTTCTCGCCACTGACGCCAGCAAATTTCTAAGTCATACTTCAACCCCAATGCACTCTGATACCTATCTTCGGCGTTTTTTGCCATCAGTTTGCCGATAATTTCAGACAGAATTGGAGGAATGTTGGGATTGAGACTATGTAGCTGCAAAGGAAGCTTTGCCAAATGACAATACACTAACTCCATCGGTTCATTAGATTTGAAAGGTAACTCTCCGGTGAGAAGTTCAAAAAAAGTGACACCCAAGGAATAAAAGTCGCTACGGTAGTCAATTCCCCGGTTCATTCGTCCGGTTTGTTCGGGAGAAAGGTATGCTAACGTCCCTTCCAGAATATTTGGATTAGTCAGAGTTTGCGTTTCTCTGGAAAGTAAAGAGGCGATACTAAAATCAATCAGTCTTATATCTTTGGTGGTGGGGTTAATTAAAATATTGGCGGGTTTGATGTCTTTGTGAATCACCCGATTGTGATAAAGTCCATCAAGAATTGAGACAATTTGCAAAGCAATGTGAAAAAATGTCTGCAACCCATCAGCAGTTCTGCTCATCCCCCGATCTCCCCACCTGGCCATCTCTTCTTGGAGAGAAATGCCACCCAAGTCTTCCATAACTAAGGCATAGCTATTTTGATAGTTCTCCAAGCTATAGGTTTTGATAATTCCATCAATATCTAGATTTTTCGCAATAGTGTACTGATTGCGGAACCGCACGAGTTCATAAAATGTGGGATACTCACGCCGTAACAGTTTAATTACTACCGGCTTTTTATCTGATTCTCTAATACCGCGATGCACCAGGGTTTTAGATCCCGAATAAATTAGCTCATGTATTTGATAACCGGTCAGTGCCACCATAGTTCTCTTTTCCCTACAAGTTAATTTTTTCCTGTTTATATTGATTGTTCCTATTAATACAAATATGCTTAAGGTTTGGGAAGACTATTTTGTAACAAGATATGAATGGGGGGCATCCCAGTTTTTTGCAAAGAGAGCGAAAATCAGTCAGGATAAATAAGACGAGTGTATTTACTGTCCTCAGTGCTGTTAGCGGAAGCGGGGCGTTTAGCCCGTGCTGTTAGTGATAGCGGGGCGTTTAGCCCGTGCTGAGTGCTGAGGGAAAGAAAAATTACTCAGCACTTAGGCATTATGGTCAATGCCCCGCCCGGCAGCTGTTCATGGGGAAAACCCCCTTTCTGTACACTGCCTCCCCTTGTAGGCGGAATCTTACTGATCGGGAGAAGGTTAATACCCCACCTCTTGTGGGGTGGTCTTTTTAACTATAAGTCGAGGCACTTTTAACTCAGCACTCTTCATCTAGCAATGACCCCAGAACAAAAGCAAGCTCTTCAAGAACATATTCAAGCGATGCCTTTTGACACTCTCAGGGCTAAAGCCACGGAGATTCTAAGAAATTGTTCCGAACGACGCTAAAGCCATCGTTCTCCACTTCTCCAATTTAAGAAGATTAATCCTTCTAGGCTGGGTCAATGCAGCTCTAGACACTCCGGTAAAATTGATCAATTAGTTCAATTGTCTCATCTGGCAAGGTGATGTTAATCCGGCGATGCGTAATTTTTCGCTCAGTTTTGCCTATCAAATTTAATATACACATCTAAAGCAATACAGTTCAGAATGAGCAACAAAACCCTTATGTAGAGACACAATTTATCGCGTCTTAAAAACCAATTATCTACACCAATAACCCTTAACCCAAGCGTATTGACATCTAACAGTATATTTGTGTTAAGAGAGCGATAATGCTATAGTAATATCGGGAATCCAGCAAGATTTCCCTAAATTTATAGCATTTGAATGTAGAATAGATACTCAAATGTCTGAATAAATAGTTGGAGAGGTGTCCGAGCGGTTCATGGTGACGCACTCGAAATGCGTTTTGGGGAAACTCAACGGGGGTTCGAATCCCCCCCTCTCCGTTCAAAAGATTACTGCAAATTTACTACAAGTTGGCTGAAATTTGCCTACCTTTAACACAAATCTTGAGCAACTTGTTTGTTTATTTGCAAGTGAGATAGGATTATCGCTTAATATTTACGTAGTCAAATATTTGCCAAAAAACACTAAAATATAGCAGTCGAAGCATAGGTTAGGACTATGTTGGTTGCTGAAACCTTTGATAATACTGAGTTTCTACTCAGCACGGGCTAAACGCCCCGCTTCCGCTAACAGCACTTTGCTATATACACCGCCAACACAGATTTTTGGGATAAACTAATGCCATCGTGTGAGGAGTGAACGATGGTAGATCGCAGCTTGGGGCGAGTATTCTCATTTAGTCTGATCAGCATTTGTTTATATCTGGGTATTAGTATAGGAGTCATTATCCGGCTTGGGCAATCACAGCGATTAAACGCTGCTACTACACCTACTGAGCCTGTGCGATTTCCATTAGCTATTCCTGAACTTACGCCATCAACAACAGAACAACAAACCTTTCCAGATACTATTACCATCAAAGCCGTTGGAGATATTATTCCCGGCACTAATTTCCCTAACTATAGATTACCCCGCTTTCGAGAGCAATTATTACCAAAGTCAGTGAGAACTCACTTGCAAGGATCTGATATCTTGTTTGGTAATTTTGAAAGTAGTCTAACTAATTATCCCTATACTGCCAAAGATATTAGTCGAGGACAAGTCTTTGCCTTTCGATCTCCACCTGCATACGCCCAGCTTTTTGCTGAAGCGGGTTTTAATGTGTTCAATATGGCAAATAACCATGCAATGGACTTTGGCCCGGTAGGGTTCAAAGATACAATGAAAAATCTTCAGGCTGTGGGCATTGCAACATTAGGTCATAAAAATCAAATTCTTTATTTGGAAGCTAACAATATCCCCGTGGCAATGGTCGGGTTTTCTCCTTATGAAATGTATAATTCTATCCATAATTTAGGAGCAGCTAAAGCACTCGTAGCAAAAGCCAAAAATAAAGCCAACATTGTAGTAGTATCAATGCACGCTGGAGCGGAAGGAACGGGGGCACTACACGTTAAAAATCAAACAGAGTTTTTTTATGGAGAAAACCGAGGTAATGCGATCGCCTTTGCTCGAAACATGATTGATGCAGGAGCAGACTTAGTACTAGGACATGGGCCTCACGTTCCCAGAGCGATAGAAATTTATAAGGGAAAAATCATTGCCTATTCTTTAGGAAACTTTTTGGGATATCGGACTTTATCTACAAATGCCCAAACAGGTGACTCAATGATTTTAGAAGTCAAACTCAACTCAGCAGGAGATTTGGTATCAAGTAAAATTATTCCCGTTCGGATGGATCGGCAAGGAATCCCTCATATCGATCAGAGTTTTCAAACTGTGAGACTTATGCGTTATTTGAATAATCAAGCTTTTCCCAAGAATCCGGTGAAGATTAATCACAAAGGAGAAGTTGTTGTACAGAATAGGCTTGATCCTTCCTAAAATAATTACTAATTCGTAATTCGTAATTCGTAATTAGTTAATAGGAGTTAGCGCTGTGCTGGACTCACGGCACTGCTTCACCAAAATCTCAAATTGACCGAAGCAAATCAAAGGTACAAGCCCCTAAATTTATGATGTTGTTGGTCAATTCGTGATGGGTTTAGCCCCTCACCCTTAAAACACTGATTTTGCGTTGTTCGCCTTCCCGGAAATAAATTTCGGGCGATTTAGCTCAAGTCCATTTCAATGGACTCAAATCAAGGAAATCAAGACAGATTACAACCGAGGGGTTTAACCCCCTATTAATTCGCCAACAACATCATTTATTTATGGGGTTCAAAATTTTTGACTTTTGACTTTTGACTTTTGACTTCCCCGTTCGCGTAGCGTCTCGCAGAGAAGGGGCTGACTAGTTATTGTCATCTTGTGGCTTTTCCTCGAACTTCTGAATATTCTGGGGTTGGCTATTAGTCGGTGAATTTTGCTTTTCCAGCGTTGGTACTACCACAGCAGAAGGATCTGATTGTTTGGATTGTGTTGGTGGTGCTGGTGGTATAAGTACAGGTTTTGATGGACTTACGGGTTGAGGGGAGGCAGGATTTTGACTAGAAGCGGGTAAGTTATTTTGTGGGAATGGCAATGGTGCGGGGGAAGCATTTCGCTGATCTCGGAATACCCGTAGTTTTTCCACTACCGAGGGTGTGGGTGAAACGCTAGGTGAAGGTGTGGATTTTTCGGAATTACCGCGTTGTGATTCTCTTGTAGGGTTGCTGGGAGATTCTTCTTGGGAAGAACGACGATTGCGGCGACGCTGCTTGGAAATAGAGCCAGGTGCTGTTTTGGTTCTTGAGGTAGTGTTAGTCTCTTCATCTCTGGGTGAAGATGTACTATCAAAATTAGGTGCTTTCGCGGCTGGTTCTTGAGTTGGCTGTTGAAAAAGCGGCTTTACGGTCGGCTGCTGCTGAGATTTGGGTAATATACTCGCGATCCCAAAACCTGCTGTAGCAGCAATTAGGGCTACACCCATACCAATAAATACTTTAGATGACCCCAGCTTTTTAGCCAGTACAGTTTCCTTGGCCATGCGTGGGTTGGGCTGCGCCAACACAGATGGCCTATGAATAGAATTTTGGGCAGTTTTTCCAATTAAAGTTGCTGCTTGCTGGGCTGATAAATTGACAGTTGGCACTGCGTAAGTGGATAAGACTTGCGATGTCCCATTCACTTCATTTGCAGGTAGCAATTGCAGCCACTCAGCAACTGTCGCTGGCCGAAAACGAGACTCTACCGCCATCCCGCGCATTACCGCCTGGTTGACAGCAGCACTCAAGTGTGGTTGCAGTTCGCGGGGGGAAGGCATTTGTTCGCGATCGCGCAATAATGCTGGCATAGGAACTTGGGCTGTCAACAGTGCATACAAGGTTGCTGCTAAACCATAAACATCCGTGGCAGGTGTGCGCGCCGCCTGCGTCATATACTGCTCAATGGGAGAATAACCCTCAGAAACCAAACCTGTGTGAGTCTGTCTGACACTGCCATTAAATTCCCTGGCAATGCCAAAATCAATCAGTACTACTTCCTGTGTTCCTTGACGAAGAATAATATTATCTGGTTTAACATCGCGGTGTAACAAGCCGTTGTTGTGTACTACCTGCAACGCTGCCCCAATTTGCCGGATGTAATGAATTGCTGCGGCTTCAGGCAAAGTTATCCCTGGTAATACAAATGCGTCTCCCAAGGTTTCGCCAGGAATGTATTCCATCACCATGTAAGGCAGTCCAGCTTCTATAAAAAAGTCACTAACCCGGACTATATTTGGGTGAATACACGTAGCTAATCGTCTGGCTTCATCTTGGAATTGGCGCTCGAATTTGGCAAAATCAGGATGTTGTCGCAGCCGTTCATTGATGGTTTTCATCACCACCTCCTGACCCAAGTAGTGATGAGTAGCTTTAAAGGTAATGCCAAAGCCACCCCGCCCTATTTCTTGAATTAGGGTATATTTTCCATCCTGCAAAATTGTGCCTGCTAACATAAAGAGTCCTGAGTCCTGAGCGAGCAGATAAGTAGCGAGTCCTGAGTCTTGAGGGATTTCTCAAAAATTTTCCCATATTTTATCGGGCAGGGTTCTTGCCTGTCTATTTTACGGGATGATTTAGTTGTTGGAATTCCTGAAATGAGAAAGACCTCCCCACGATCGCAACAGTTTTATCTTTCTCAGATGATAACGCGGGAGTGCAGCAAGCCTAAAGCGGAAGATGGGCTAAAGCTATTTTTTGGATTTGATAAAAGTCATTTTCAGAAAAGCTATTAAAAGCCAAATTCATCAATTGAATATCTGACACGATCTCAACAAAACTTGAGAAACCGCGTTTGTGGGCGAAAAATCTAGGTTTTTAGGATTAACCAGCATAAAAACTTAGATTTTTGATACATCTGCTAGATATGAGTTGGGTAATTCAGTAAAATTACATACTTTTATTGCTTTACAAAATTGGCAACTTGTTAGATGATGGCAAAGAAAGGGAAAATAATTAGTAAAAATCTAGTTTTTTACTCTCCGTAGTTGTGTGAAAACCCTGTAATTACAAGGCTGAAGTTGGTTTGAGTTTCCCTCATTACCTTAGCTTGAAGTAACAAAATGGCAACGCTACATACCTCACACATCTCAGAAAATTCCGCAGTTTCCATCTCCTATACTCATAGTTTAGTCTTCATCGATATGGCGGTTGAAGACTATAGCGATTTAGTCAATGGCGTGCTTCCCAATAGTCAAGTGTTCGTGCTTGACTCGATACAGAACGGTGTTGAGCAAATTACGAAAATTCTGACGAGTTGGGCAGACGCGCAGCGACTTGTCGTTAGACATGGCTCGAATTTGGCTAACATTCATATTGTGTGCCACGGTGTCCCAGGTTGCTTACAATTGGGCAATACCCATTTAGGAGTTGATACCCTCGACGAATACAGCCAGCAACTCCAACAATGGCAGAAGATATTTTCCACCTCTGGCAAAGCCGATAACCCTAGCAACTTACTTATCTATGGTTGCAATGTAGCTTTGGGTGATGCAGGGGCAGAATTTGTAGAAAAACTGCACCAACTCACAGGGGCAAATGTTGCTGCTTCGCGTCAGCGGATTGGCAATGCAGCATTAGGCGGTAACTGGGAGTTAGAAGTTCGCACTGCTGATATGGAAGTAAATCTGGCGTTTGCAGAAACGACGCGAGAAGCTTACGCAGGAGTGCTAGCAACGTTTACGGTGAATAATACTGGAGACGCAGATGATGGCAATGCGAATAACGGTATTACTACTCTGAGAGAGGCAATTAACTTAGCGAATGCTTCTACTGGGGATGATGCGATCGCTTTTGGAGGTGTGTTCACCGATGACACCCCAGATGTAATCAGCCTCACCTCTGGGCAACTGACCATTACCGATAATATTACCATCTTGGGAACTGGAGCATCTAAGCTTACTGTGAGTGGAAATAATGCTTCTAGAGTGTTCGAGATATCGGGACTAGGAACAGATGTTAGCATTGATGGTTTGACCGTTGCTAATGGTAATAGTACCGTTGGTGGCGGTATTTTAGTTAATAGCTTTGGCATCCTCAACCTCACTAACAGTATTGTCTCTGGAAATGTTGGAGGTGGCATCAATAGCTCTGGCATCGTCACCGTAACAAATAGCAGTGTTTCTAGCAATACTGGAAGCGGCATTAATGTTAGCAATGCCATAACTGGTTTTCTCGGCTTAACTGACATTATCGATGCCAGTTATGGCATTCTCAACTTAACTAACAGCAGTGTCTCTGGAAATACGGGAGACGGCATCTCTAATGAAGGCGGTAGAGTCAGTCTAACGAATAGCAGTGTTTCTAGTAATACTAGATTCGGTATCTATAATAATGCCGCTGTAATCGGCTATGGAACGTATGACTCTGGTATCCTCGACCTGACCAATAGCAGTGTTTCTGGTAATACGGAAGGGGGTATATCTAACTTAGGCAGCTTTCTTAGGCTTACCAATAGTAGTGTCTCTGGAAATACAGGAAGCGGCATCTCTAACTTAGGCATCGATGATGATCCATATGGTGGGGCCTCAAGTTCAGCTATCTTGAATAACAGTACTGTATCTGGTAATACAGCGACTTCCGACGGTGGCGGTATTTATAACGAAAATACCCTCACCCTACTCAACACCACAGTTACCAATAACACAGTTGACTCCAATGGCACTGGTACTGGCGACGGTGGCGGCGTTTTCAACAATGCTGGGACTATCACTGTTGCGAACACCATCATTGCAGGCAACTTCGACAAATCCAGCTCCGGCAATATCAACCCCGATGTGGCTGGTATTTTTACTGACTCTGGCAATAACCTGATTGGCAATAATACTGGTAGCACTAGTTTTACCACCAGCACCCTAGTTGGTACTAGCGCCACCCCGATTAACCCAAAACTTGGTTCCCTGCAAAATAATGGCGGTGCAACCTTTACTCATGCTTTACTTGCAGGTAGTCCCGCCATTAACGCAGGTAATAGTACCTTAGTTTCTGGTAGTCTGATTACTGACCAAAGAGGCGCTGGATTTGGCCGGATATCCGGGGGTGTAGTTGATATTGGTGCTTATGAAGTCCAGTCTGGCATCACGCCACCTGTTAATACTGACACAATAGTGACTAATACCAACGATTCTGGAGCAGGTTCGTTGCGACAGGCTATTCTCAATGCCAATAGTACTGTTGGGGCAGATACGATTACCTTTGCGGGTGTGTTCACTGATACCATTCCAGATATCATTACTCTCACCTCTGGGAAATTGACGATCGCTGATGATGTTACCATCTTAGGGACTGGGGCATCTAGCCTGACTGTGAGCGGCAATAATTCATCAGGCGTATTTGAGATATCAGGAACAGGGACAGATGCTAGCATTGATGGCTTGAAAATTACTAACGCTAGTAATGCCGCTGGTAGTATTTTGGTCAATCGTAATGCCACCCTCAGTTTGACCAACAGCACTATCTCTAATAATGCTGGGTTGGTAGGCGGTATCTTTAACAGAGGCAGCCTTAACCTGACTAACACCACTGTCGCTGATAATAGGGGATTGTCGTTTGGTGGTGGTATCTTTAACACAGGCAACCTTAGCCTAACAAGAAGCACTGTCTCTGGCAATGGAGCAAATAATTACGGTGGCGGTATATTTAACACAGGCAGCCTCAGTCTAACTAGCAGCACAGTCTCTAGCAATTACCTGCACACCGTAGCTAATTATACTCGCGGAGGTCCTGGCAGTTATTTAATAGATAGCTACGGTGGTGGCATATTTAACACAGGCAACGTCGCCATAACTAACAGCACAGTCTCTAACAGTCGCGCAACCTACGGCGGCGGCATCTATAACCAAGGGATCTTCAACTTTAACAACAGTACTGTCTCTAGCAATAGCTCCTACAAAGATGGCAACGGCATCTTTAATAAAGGCACTCTTACCCTCACCAACAGTACTATTACCAATAATTACATCCAATCATATAGTAGTTTTGGTGGTGATGGTTTTTATGATGTTTTTGGTGGGGAAGGTAGAAGCGTTTTCAATGACTCTGATGGCACTGTGATTGTTGGGAACACTATCATTGCAGGCAACTTCGGCTTACAGGGCGACGTTTTCGGTACTTTCAGCGACCTCGGCAATAACCTGATTGGCGATCGCACTGGTGGTACTGGCTTTACTATCAGCACACTCCTCGGCACTAGCGCCAACCCCATTGATCCCAAACTCAGTCCGCTGCAAAATAACGGTGGTGCAACCTTTACTAATGCCTTAATTGGAGATAGTCCTGCCATTAATGCAGGTAGTAATGCCCTGATTCTGGCAGGTATTACCACCGATCAACGTGGCGCTGGATTTGACAGAATATCTGAGGGTACAGTTGATATTGGTGCCTTAGAGTTCAACGGGCTAAATGGAACCAATGGCGCTGATAATCTAGTGGGCAACAACTACAATACCATCATTAACGCTAAAGCCGGGAACGATACCATCACAGGTAATCAAGGCAACGACATCCTAACTGGTGGCGGTGGCAAAGATAAATTTGTTTACAATTTAGGCGATGGTGTTGATATTATCACCGATTTTGGTGGGCTAGGTAAAGGCTCAAATCCCTCGGCAGCGATCGTTGGCGAATTGGATACCCTGAAATTCCAAGGTGCTGGATTGACAGCCCGAAATCTTCTACTTACCCAGAATGGTAGCAATCTGGAAATCACTTTTGAAGGGGTGGCTGATGATAAAGTTATCTTGCAAAACTTTCCGCTAGAAAAGCTAGACAACTTATCAACGCTGGGCAATATCCTGTTTGATGGGCAAAGCAGCATTAGTGACAGCTTTGATGTCTTCGATGCCAACTCCACCCACAGCACCATCTTCAACAAAAACACAGTCACCTTTCTCAATGACCTAAATAACAATGTCAATGGTTGTGATAACTCAGCTGATGTCATTAATGGTCTAGGGGGTGATGACAGCATAGATGGCAAGAGTGGGAACGACCTACTACGAGGTGGTACAGGTAACGATACCCTACTTGGTGGTGCTGGTAATGATACCCTGCTTGGTGGTGCTGGTAAGGATACCCTTATTGGTGGTGCTGGTGATGACATCTTCTTTGTTGAAAGAAAAAATACTTTTGAAGATAACGATGTCTTGACTGGCGGTAGCGGTCATGACCAGTTCGTCTACAAAACCTTGAGTTATTATGGTGAAGTTATCATTGACTTTAATCAGAGCCAGGATAAGTTAGTCTTGACTGACCTATTTAAAAGTCTAGGCTACAGTGGCAGCAATCCCATCTTAGATGGCTACCTACAATTTGTGCAATCGGATACTTCTACACTCGTTCAAGTCTTTAGTAATAATTCGCCTTACACCTTAGCAAATTTGAGTAATTTCACGGCTACAAATCTGGTAGTCGGTACTAATGTCATTGTCTAGCACTCAGTTCTAGCCTGTAGTGAAAAAGAGACGTAGCACTGCTACGTCTCTACAAAGGTTCTGGATAACCTGTGATTACTGGCCCAGCTTTTTTTACACCCATGCGGAGTTCTGGTTTACCACCGAGTTTTTTGATGGCATTGGTTACAGGAGTAATTGCCATTGGAATCACTTCCACGGGTACAGCGAAACTAGAACCTAAGCGGTCTACTAACTTGCCACTGTCTACCACGACGATGAACTGTTCTGCTAGGTAGTCTACAACTTTTTCGCGGGTATGTGCTGCACCACCGCCTTTAATCAAATTCTTCTGCGGATCGACTTCATCTGCGCCATCAATGGCAATATCGATGCGGTCAATAGCATCTAAGGTGGCGAGAGGAACACCATACTGCTTCGCCAGCACTTCTGACTGAAACGAGGTAGGTATACCAATGATATATACCCACAACTAAAGTTTCTAAGTAGTTTTACTTACTTGAATTGGTAATTTTGCATTTTGAATTGTTTTGTCATTTTCAGAAAAGCTATTAAAACTCAAATTCATCAATTGAATATCTGGCACAATCTCAACAAAACTTGAGAAACCGCGTTTGTGGGCGAAAAATCTAGGTTTTTAGGATGAACCAGCATAAAAACTGATTTTTGATCCATCTGCTAGATGTGAGTTCCGAAACGCAGTAATATTACATACTTTTATTGCTTTACAAAAGCGGCAACTTGCTAGATGATGACAACGAAAGGAAAAATACATTAGTAAACATCTAGTTTTTTTACTCTCAGTAGTTGTGTGAAAACCCTTTCAAGAGGCAGAAGGCAGCTATGGTGTCTTGCTGGAGGAACCCACTTTTAAAAAGGTGGGATTGAAAACTTGGACGTTTTATACCTCGGTGCAAGCAGTCTCAGTATAATTATCAGTTTAAACTGATGCTCAGACCCTGCAAATGCAAGTTTTAATTGATACTCCTAACCTCCTGCCTCCTAACTCCTGCCTTTCTATGTAATTACAAGGCTGAAGTCGGTTTTAGTTTTCCTCATTACCTTAGCTGGAAGTAACAAAATGGCAACGCTACATACCTCACACATCTTAGAAAATTCCGCAGTTTCCATCTCCTATAGCCATAGTCTAGTCTTCATCGATATGGCGGTTGAAGACTATAGCGATTTAGTCAATGGCGTGCTTCCCAATAGTCAAGTGTTCGTGCTTGACTCGATACAGAACGGTGTTGAGCAAATTACGAAAATTCTGACGAGTTGGGCAGACGCGCAGCGACTTGTCGTTAGACATGGCTCGAATTTGGCTAACATTCATATTGTGTGCCACGGTGTCCCAGGTTGCTTACAATTGGGCAATACCCATTTAGGAGTTGATACCCTCGACGAATACAGCCAGCAACTCCAACAATGGCAGAAGATATTTTCCACCTCTGGCAAAGCCGATAACCCTAGCAACTTACTTATCTATGGTTGCAATGTAGCTTTGGGTGATGCAGGGGCAGAATTTGTAGAAAAACTGCACCAACTCACAGGGGCAAATGTTGCTGCTTCGCGTCAGCGGATTGGCAATGCAGCATTAGGCGGTAACTGGGAGTTAGAAGTTCGCACTGCTAATATGGAAGTAAATCTGGCGTTTGCAGAAACGACGCGAGAAGCTTACCCAGGAGTACTAGCAACGTTTACAGTAAATAATACCGGAGACGCAGATGATGGCGATCGCAATAACGGCATTACAACACTCCGGGAGGCAATTAACTTAGCCAACGCTACTGCTGGGGATGATGCGATCGCTTTTGGCGGAATATTCACAGATACCACCCCAGATACCATCACCCTCACCTCTGGGCAACTGACGATTACCGATGATGTTACCATCTTGGGAACTGGGACATCTAAGCTTACTGTGACTGGAAAGAATGCCTCTACAGTATTCGAGATATCAGGATTAGCGACAAATGTCAATATTAATGGACTGGCGATCGCTAGCGGCAGTATTAAGGTTAATAGAACTTCCATCCTTAACCTAGCAGAAAGCAGTGTGTCTGGTAATACAGCAGGAAGTGCCATTTCTAATAGCGGCATCCTCAATCTTACTAACACCAGCGTCTTTGGCAATACGCAAGGTGGTATTTATAACGGTGGTACTCTCAGCCTAACGGGAAGCAGTGTTTATGGCAATACCGCCGGGGCAAGCAAAATTGTTTTTAGGAGCGAGACTGCCGGAGGCGGCATTTTTAATGACGCTTCCTATGGTAGTACTGGTATTCTCAGCCTAATTAACAGCAGTGTCTCTGGCAATACGGCAAACTCCGGTGGTGGCATCTATAATCAAGGCGGTAATCTCAGGCTGACCAATAGCATTGTCTCTGGCAATACCGCAACCTCCGGCGGTGGCATTTTTAACGGAGATGATGGTGGTTATTCTGGCGGATCAGCTACTCTAACTAACAGCACCATCTCTGGCAATACAGCGTTAGAGGATGGCGGTGGCATATACAATGGCGAAGCCTACGCGGGTAACATCATCCTCACCCTAATCAGCACTACAATTAATAACAACACAGCCGACTCAGATGGTGATGGTACTGGCAATGGCGGGGGTGTTTTTAGTGACTCTGATGAGGGCAAGGTTAGTAACACCATTATTGCAGGTAACTTCGACAAGTCCACCTCCGGTGATATACACCCCGACGTGAGTGGTGAGTTGATTGACTCCGGCAATAACCTGATTGGCAATAATACTGGTAGCACTGGTAGCACTGCCTTTACCACCAGCACCCTCGTCGGCACAAGTGCTAGCCCCATTGACCCCAAACTCGGACTGCTGCAAAATAACGGTGGTGCAACCTTTACCCAGGCGTTACTTGCGAATAGCCCCGCTATTAATGCTGGCAAGAATTCCCTAGTTCCTATTAATGTCATCACTGACCAACGCGGTGCTCAATTTAACCGGATATTCAACGGTGTTGTTGATATTGGTGCTTACGAAGTCCAGTCCTCCATCACCTCGCCAACTGTTAATACTGGCACAGTGGTGACTAATACCAAGGATTCTGGATCGGGGTCGTTACGGCAGGCTATCCTCAATGCCAATGCGACCGTTGGGGCAGATACGATTACCTTTGCAGGCGGCGTGTTCACCGATGCCACCCCAGATATCATCACCCTGACCTCTGGGAAACTCACCATTACCGATGATATTACCATTTTGGGCAGTGGAGCATCTAACCTCATTGTGAGTGGGAATAATTCATCAGGCGTGTTTGAGATATCGGGTTCTGGGACAGATGCCAGCATTGATGGCTTGAAGATTGCTAATGCTAATGATCCCTTAGGTAGTATCTTGCTCAATAGTAATACCAGCCTCAGCCTGACTAACAGTAGTGTCTCTGACAATAGAGGGGAAGTAGGCGGCATATTTAATAGAGGCACTCTCAGCCTGACGGGAAGCACTGTCTCTGGCAATCGGGGATCGTCCTTAGGCGGCGGCATCTTTAACAAAGGCAACCTTAGCCTAACTAACAGCACTGTCTCTAATAATAATGCATACGTTAGTTTCAACACAGCCTATGGCGGCGGCATATTCAACATAGGCAACCTTAGTATAAATAACAGCACTTTCTCTAGTAATCGTGCGGAAGCCAGCGGTTTTGATCGGGTATACCCTGACCCCTACCCATCTTACGGCGACGACATTTATAACTCAGGCACTCTTATCGTTGGCAATACTATCATTGCAGATAACTTCTACACCGACGTTGAAGGCAACTTCACTGACGCTGGTAATAACCTAATTCGCTACAACACTGGTAGCACTGGCTTTACCACCAGCACCCTCGTTGGCACCATAACCAACCCCATTGATCCAAAACTCAGCCCCCTGCAAAATAATGGTGGTGCAACCTTTACTAATGCCTTACTTGCAGATAGTCCCGCCATTAACGCTGGCAATAATGCTCTGATTCCAGCAGGTATCACCACCGACCAACGCGGCGCTGGATTTGACAGAATATCCAAGGGTACAGTTGATATTGGTGCATTAGAGTTTAACGAGCTGAATGGAACCAATGGCGCTGATAATTTAGTAGGCAAGAACTACAGTAATATAATTAACGCTCAAGCTGGAAACGATACCATCACAGGTAATCAAGGCAACGACACCCTAACTGGTGGCGGTGGCAAAGATAAATTTGTTTATAACTTAGGTGACGGTGTTGATCCCATTACCGATTTCGGTGGGCTAGGTAAAGGCTCAAATCCATCAACAGCAATCATTGCCGAAGTCGATACCCTCAAATTTCAAGGTGCTGGATTGACAGCCCGAAATTTGTTACTCACCCAGAATAGTAACAATCTGGAAATCACCTTTGAAGGGGTGGCTGATGATAAAGTTATCCTGCAAAACTTTCTTCTGGAAAACCTAGATAACCTCTCCACCATCGGCAATATCCTGTTTGATGGGCAAAGCACAATTAGTGATAGCTTTGATGTCTTCGATGCCAACTCCACCCAAAGCACCATCTTCAACAAAAACACAGTCACCTTTCTCAATGACCTGAACAACAATATCAATGGCTTTGACAACTCAGCAGATGTGATTAATGGTCGAGGGGGGGATGACCGCATCGACGGTAAGAGTGGTAACGACCTGCTGCGCGGTGGTGATGGTGAGGATAATGATACCCTCATTGGAGGTGATGGTAATGATAGCCTCATTGGAAGTGATGGTAATGATAGCCTCATTGGAAGTGATGGTAATGATAGCCTCATTGGAGGTGATGGTAATGATAGCCTCATTGGAGGTAGACGTGAGAATAGCCTTATTGGAGGTGCTGGTAATGACATCCTCATTAGCGGTAATTATATTAATACCCTGACTGGCGGTAGCGGTAATGACCAGTTCATCTACCAAACCTTTAACGATGGTGATACAATTACTGACTTTAACAGGACTTACGCAACTGGCACAAAGCACGGGCAGGTAGACAAGGGCGACAA
>NZ_JAVRBM010000121.1:0-19942 GCF_034531255.1 Nostoc sp. ChiQUE01b
AACTCCTAACTCCTAACTCCTAACTCCTAACTCCTAACTCCTAACTCCTAACTCCCCATTAACTAAGAATTCAACAGATTTTCCGGCACAACAATCAAAGTAGTACCTTCCCTCCTAACCACATAAACTCTTTGATGGGGTGATATGGTAAATTTGTCGTCGTCACATCTTGCTTGCCAAGAATTTCCCTCATACCGCACCCGCCCTGTTTTTCCAGGCAGAATTTCTGTTAAGGTTTCAGCTATGACTGCATCCCGAATTTTTGATTTGCGTTGTCTTGGTTGCAAAAACCGACGAGAAAGCATGATTAGGGCTGTGGAAAGCAAGAGCCAAACCACAATTTGCAACCATACACTTCTCATACCCACTCCAGACAGCAGCGCCACCACAAAAGCGCTAATTCCCATCATGAAGCCGACAAACGCCGATGGTAAGAACAGTTCTGTTAAACACAAAACTGCTCCTGCCATCAGCCAGATTAAGGTAAAACTTGGCATAGCGCCATCCTAGTCTTTACATTATTGACGTAAATGCATTTCTACGATTAGATACAGCCAGACGTAAGTTATTTACAGAAAACAAAACTGGGTATTTCTACCAATAATTTTGCTTAATTTCAGTAACAAGGTGTAACTAGCAGTACACAAGTTCAGTTTATTCTAGCCTTCAATTCATTGCCAGCTAAAGTTAATCGAAGTTCATGTATAAAAAAGAATTCTGACTCCCGACTCCTGTTTTATGATTTCTACTCAATTGATAATTTTTTGTATAAATCCACGCTGTAATAGCCCCGTTAATCCGATGGGAGATAGCGTTTGTGCCAGTTGCCAAACTCCTTTAGTTCACCGCTATCTTTGGGCGACTGGCTCATTGTCTGCTCAAATCCCACCAGGCACAAAGGTAGCAGACAGGTATGAGGTGATTAAACAACAGATTTGGCTGGATACTCAACCGGGACTGCCGCCAGATGTACCTGAAGAATTGCCAACGGAAGTAATTCCTTATTTACAGTTATATCAAGAGCGGTTGCATCTGCCCCAAGCTTATGGGTTTGCTAGTAACCTTGAGGAAGATACAACTGATATTCTCTTATTGGAAAATGCGCCGATAGATAAGACAGGAAATATCTATCCAACTATTGTTGAGGCTTGGGAAGAAGCAACGGCAGTACGGCAAGTTTATTGGCTGTGGCAAATTCTCCAACTTTGGACACCTCTAGTAGAATTGGGACTTAGCCGCAGTTTACTAGTAGCAGAGAACTTGAGAGTCGAAGGTTGGTGTGTGCGACTGTTGGAACTCTACCAAACACCAGATGATGAAAAGCTGAGTTTACAAAATCTGGGGGAATGTTGGCAATTTTGGGTAGTTTCTGCAAAGGCATCAGTAGCCAAAGGGTTACAGAACATTGTCCAGCAGATGTGTGAAACTGAGATTGAGTTAGAGGCGATTAATATTCAACTCAATAATTTATTACTAGCAGCTGCCGCCGAATTGCCATTAGTCTTAAAGGTGGCAGGTTCTACAGATATTGGGCCAATGATGGCACAAAATGAAGATGCTTGCTATCCCAATACTTTGAGTGATTTAGATAAAAAACTTTACCCACAAGGGGATGGAGTTTTTGGGCATGGGGAAGAAGTTACCAATGCCCAATCACGCCAGTTGCTTCAACGGAGGGAACCTCCGCAACGCACTGGCTCCCCAATGCCCCAAGGGTTGGGGCGACTGCCCCTCTCAACCCACAAGGAAATGGAGTTTCCCGCCGCTTTCGATGAACCTTTATTGCGCTACTTGTCGATTGTTTGCGATGGTATTGGCGGACACGAAGGTGGTGAGGTTGCGAGTCAGTTGGCAGTGCAGTCTGTAAAGTTGCAAATTCGCGCTTTACTAACTGAGGTGACAGAACAAACTGTACTTTTTCCACCTGAGTTGTTGCAGGAACAATTAGAAGCAAGCTTACGGGTGGTAAATAATTTAATTTGTGCCCGCAATAACGAACAAAAACGCCAAGGCAAAGAACGCATGGCTACAACTATTGTTATGGCGTTGCAAGTTCCACAACGAATCCAGACAAGTACTGGGTGGCAATCAAATAATACCCATGAGCTTTACTTGGCTAATGTTGGCGATAGCCGTGCCTATTGGATTACTCGCAATTATTGTCAGCTACTGACAGTAGATGATGATGTGGCAACGCGAGAAGTACGCCTTGCTAAAAACTTGTATCGAAAGGCACTTTTCAGACCAGATGCTAGTGCCTTAACTCAAGCATTGGGGACAAGAGATTCAGAATCTTTGCGTCTCAAGCTTCAGCGATTTATTCTGGAAGAAGATGGCATCTTGCTACTGTGTTCTGATGGTTTAAGTGATAATAACTGGGTAGAACAATCTTGGCAGGATTATGCAATACCCGTGTTAACAGGGCAAATGACAGTTGAAGATGCTGTCCGCAACTGGATTAACTTGGCAAACGAAAAAAATGGGCGTGATAATACATCGGTTGTTCTCACTTATTGCC
This sequence comes from Nostoc sp. ChiQUE01b, assembly GCF_034531255.1. Taxonomy (NCBI): domain Bacteria; kingdom Bacillati; phylum Cyanobacteriota; class Cyanophyceae; order Nostocales; family Nostocaceae; genus Nostoc; species Nostoc sp. ChiQUE01b. The sequence continues at coordinate 2,519 of NZ_JAVRBM010000121.1, forward strand.
GTGTCTCTCCAGAATACTTAGTACCTGTGACTCCGGCGTTGCCAGAAGAGATTATACAAGCAGAAATACAGGAAGAAGAACAAGAGGAATTAGAAGAACTAGAACAACCAACTTCTTTTACAGAAAGTTCGCAAGCTTTGCTAGATTTGGATCTAGATTCGGATCTTTCAGAAGAACCACCTCTTAGCCCAGAAATTCCACCAACTTTAATTACAAAACCAAAGCGGGGTAAACGTTTGGTAATGCTGGGGGGAGTGTTGGCGTTGCTTGTGGGGGGTACAAGTCTGGGATTATTTGCTTGGTGGCAAATTAATCCTCAAGGATTACAGCAAATGTGTCGGCAACTTCCCCAAAAAGTGCAGTCAGTGTGTCCAACTGGGAAATAGGTTATACCGAAATGTTCTAATGTTGATGAGAAATATTTCCTTATTGATAAGGAATATTGTAATGTTGATCAGAAATATCACAACACTCCTTATGGATGTTGTAATGTTGATGAGAAATATCACAACATTCCTTATGAATGTCGTAATGTTGATGAGAAATATTTCAGTATTGATAAGGAATATTGTAATGTTGATGAGAAATATTACAACATTCCTTATGGATGTCGTAATGTTGATGAGGAATATTTCAGTATTGATAAGGAATATTGTAATGTTGATGAGAAATATTACAACATTCCTTATGGATGTCGTAATGTTCATGAGGAATATTGCAATGTTTGGGAGAAACATTGCAATCTCGACAAGAACTATTTGTACATTCAGAGTGATAGAAAAGAAAGTGGCGATCGCTAGTGAGTGAATATACAGCAGTTTTCTTTTGCATAAAGTACAAAGTTACGGGTTTGAGGCAGAAGGCAGGTGATCACTGAGCGTAGTCGAAGTGACCACCTCCCCCCCTGCCTAGTACAGCACGGCGTAAATAAGCAGACCATTGAAAAGCTCTTTAGAGCTTATTCCATAAAACTTTTGACTTTTGAACGCCAGTTGCTTCAAGTCGGCAGAGCCGCCCAACGCACTGGCTCCTTTTAACTTCCGCGCAGCGGTACTAGCCTAACGGGCAAGGTACTGCAATGCCATATCCCTGTGCGTAATCAATTCCTAGTGCCGTAATTCGCTCTAAAATCGCCTCATTCTCTACAAATTCAGCAATCGTCTGAATACCCATCACACTACTAATTCGCGTGATTGCGGTGACGATCGCATCATCCACAGGATTCTCGACAATGTTACGAATAAAGCTGCCGTCAATTTTGAGATAATCCACAGGTAGAGACTTGAGATAGGCAAACGACGACATCCCCGCCCCAAAATCGTCTAATGCAAAGCGACAGCCCATCTGTTGAAGTTTTTGAATGAACTGTCTGGCTTTGATCAGGTTGGCGATCGCCACAGTTTCGGTAATCTCAAAGCAAATGCGTTGGGGGGAGATGGGGTGTAGGGTAAACTGCTCGTACAAAAAGTCAATGAATTGATCGTCGTTGATGCTAGAACCAGAGAGGTTAATTGCATAGATGCTTTGTTGATTGCCACCGAGCCTTAGCCAATTTCTGAATAGAGTCCGAATCACCCAGCGATCGATCAGGTGCATCAAGTTGTAGCGTTCTGCTGCCGGAATAAACGCCATTGGCAGCACTAAATTTCCCTGCTCATCCCGCAGCCGCAGCAGCACTTCATAATGGTCGCCGTTTTGATCGCTCGGAGTAATAGCGGCAATCTTTTGAGCATAGAGACAAAACCAATCACTTTCCAAAGCTTGAGAAATGCGACTGACCCACTGCATCTGGCCGCGCTGTTGCAGTCGCTCCTGGTCGTCAGTCTCAGCAAGGTATACCCGATTGCGCCCCCGGTTCTTCGCGGTATAGCAAGCTGCATCAGCCGTGCCCATAATCTCTGCAAGGCTTTCACTATTCGTGTCGATACTAACCAAGCCGATACTTGCTCCAATTGAGAATACTTGCTTTTCCCAAACAAATCGGAACTGTTGAACACACGAAAGCAGCTCACTAGCAACTAGTAAAGCTTGCTCTGGCATACACTGATTGAGCAATACCCCGAATTCATCGCCCCCTAAGCGCGCTAGTGTGTCAGTTTTCCGAATCTTCTCCTGCAATAGGACAGTAATTTGACGCAGTAATTCGTCTCCAGCCAGATGACCACAGGTATCATTGACAATTTTGAAGTGATCGAGATCCAAATAGCACAACGCATGAACCTGGTAGTCTAACTTGGCAACGTGCAGTGCTTGTTCAACCCGCCGCTCAAACTCCTGGCGATTCACCAATCCGGTTAAGGCATCATGGCTTGCTTGCCAGGATAACTGAAGCGCCAGCTTGCGGTTCTGAGTCACGTCATGAAACACCATAACCGCACCAATAATTTGTCCTTCACGATTGCGAATGGGCGCAGCTGAATCTTCAATCGCAATCTCTTCAGCATTTCGAGCAGTTAAGATGGTATGGTTTGCTAAATCCACAATTTGATTTTCCTGTAACGCTCGCTCAATTGGGTTCTGAACTGGCTCGAGTGTCGTTTCATGCACAATTCTAAAGACTTCTACTAACGGCAACCCTTGTGCCGATGCTTGACTACATCCAAGCAGAGATTCTGCAACCGGATTGAGATATTGAATCCTGCCAAACGCATCTGTAGTAATAACTGCATCTCCGATCGATTGCAACGTCACCTGAGCTAATTCTTTTTCTTGAAAAAGTGTTTCTTCGATTTGCTTGAGAGCTGTGATATCGCGTCCCACCGCTTGAAATTCTATAAAGCATCCTTGCTCGTCAAACAGCATTCGGTTATGCCACTGAGTCCAACGCACCCCATCTGCCACAACTAGGCGATTCTCAATGATGACCACAGGATGATCGGCACTCATTGAAGCTATTAATTGAGCAACTCGCTCCCGGTCTGCCTCAAAGATAATCGGTTGATAGCGGCTACCGATCAGTTCCTCTGGCGATCGCTCAAAATAAAGTGCAAAAGCTTGGTTGACAAAGGTGATTGTGCCGTCTGGTAAATATCGGCCGATGAATTCAGTCTGATCTTCTACAATGGCACGGTAGCGAATCTCGCTTTGTTTGAGAGCAATTTCTGCTTGCTTACGTTCTGTAATGTCTAGAATAGCTCCATACAGTCTAATAGTCTTACCTTGAGTATCATAAGCTACCTCTGCTCTCGATTCCAGGTAGCGCAATGAGCCATCAGGTCGGACAATGCGATATTCAAGATTGAAAGGGTTGCCATTGGCGATCGCTTGTAGTAGATGCTTCTGCAACATTGATCGGTCTTCTGGGTGAAGCATCTGGAGAAATGCGGCCTGTGTCGGTACTGATTGAGTTGGATGTAGGCCAAAGATGCGGAAGGTTTCGGCTGACCAAATTTGTTTTTGAGACTCTAAGTACCATTCCCAACTGCCCAGATGGGCAATCTTTTGAGCAGTAGCTAGCAGCCTTTCACTGCGGCGGAGTTCTTCCTCGGCTTGTTTGCATTCGTTGAGTGCGGCTTGCCGTTCTGTAACATCTTGGAGAGTCCCATAGAGGCGAATTACTTTTCCATCCACGTTGAATTCTGCATGTCCAATCTCCTCAATATAAATAGTAGACCTGTAAGTTCGAGATGCGCGCAGAATGAGTTTGTAGGATTCTCCAGTTGACATTGCCCGCTCAATTGCTTGGGCTAATTTTCCTGCGTCTTCTGCCCAAAACAGTTGCAGATTTTCTTGGTAGTTCGGCTCAAGAAGTGCGGGATCTCGATTAAAAAGGTCAAACAGCTGCTTTGACCAGGTAATTTTGCCAGTGGCAAGTTCAAACTCCCAATTACCGAGACGAGCAACTCGCTGAGATTCTTTAAATAAGGCTTCACTCTTGCGTAGTGTTTCTTCAGCACACTTGAGGTTGGTGATATCCACTACCAGCCCATCCCAAACCATACGGCCATCCTGCAACTGGCATGGTGTGGAACGAAAATGAAACCATTTCAGCCCAGCGCTAGGCGTCTGGATTCGCACTTGTATATCAAACACCGAGAGATTCTGCCGAGATTCCTCGACTGCTGTCTGGAAAAGTGGTACATCCTCTGGGATCAACTGGCGATAGAGCAAACTTGAATCCTTCAGTGCATCTTCTGCCCTGACTTCCATCAGTTTTTCAATCCCCGCACTGATATAAGAAAAGCGATCGCTACCATCAAATTCGCGGATTACCTTATAAATTGCCCCATTGGGCAGATTATCGCCAATTCGCCGCAACATAGCTTCCCGCTCTTGTAGTGCAAGTTCTGCCTGTTTGCGTTCGCTAATTTCCCTCTCCAGTTTTCGATTGGCTGCCTCCAACTGTTCAGAACTGGGGAGAGCAAGTGCTTTTGGTATTAAAGGTATAAGTTTACAAGCTGTATACAGTGAAACTATGGCTGTAATAGCTTTAAGGCAACCACTCAACCAATAAGTTGGATACCAGAGCGTCCAAATCTCCATTAGGTGGGTAGTGCCACAAGTAACAATAAATGTTGCAAATAGTAAAAATATCCAGTTAAAGGGTAAATCTTGGCGCTTGCGGACAAAATAAAGTAGCGTGATGGGAATAGAATAATAAGCAAGGGCAATTAAACTGTCAGATAAAATATGGAACCCCACTAATTCCGGTTTCCAAAGATAGCAATGACCGTGAGAAATAAACTGTTTATAAGTAAAAAGGCTTTTCCCAAGTTCCAGCATCACGTTATTTCAAACACAAGTTGTTTGCTCTAAATCTTAGTTAGTTATACTACCAAAATTTATTCAGTATTAAGTAGCTTGTTGCCACAGACATCGCGGATACTTTATTTCTTCTTCAATATAATTGGGGCACCTGCTAACGGCAAAAGTTCCATCCTTACCAAGTAAGCTACAGAAAATTAATTGTATTGTTTATTACGAATCTAGGTGCAAGTGTACGCGTAAAATTCCTTGAATTACCTGTTGTACAGCTTCTTTACTCAAGCTGCCATCTACCCGCACAATTCGTGAGGGATAGGATGCTGCTAAATGTGCGTATCCTTGTTGAACGCGGCGATGAAAAGCGATTGTCTCTTGTTCAATGCGGTCTAGCCCTACTGAGTCTGAGAGTTTGCGGGACAGTCCGACTTCGACATCGACATCTAGCCAAATAGTTAGGTCACTTTCTAAACCACCAGTAGCAATATTATTAAGCTGATTGATTAAACTCATGTTCAGACCGCGACCATATCCTTGGTAGGCAATGGTAGAGTCAGTGTAGCGATCGCATAAAATATATTTCCCGGCTGCGAGATTTGGTTTGAGTTCTTGTTCAACGTGTTGCGATCGGTCAGCAGCATACAACAAAAGTTCTGTCACTTCTGCAACTGGTTTATCCTCTACCTTTTCTAGTAGCAAGCGGCGAAGATGTAAACCTAACTCTGTTCCCCCTGGTTCGCGAGTTACCACCACAGAAACACCTAGACTTTCCAACCACTCAGAACAAAGCTGCATTTGGCTGGTTTTGCCACAGCCTTCCACCCCTTCAAATACAATTAATTTTCCACCCATGCTTTTTTGTTCGCTGCTATAAACTGATTCGCTGAAGTTTCATCAGATCAAGAATAGCGTGAAGTCTAAAATCTGAAACTGCAATTGCGATCGCTGATTCTCCAGGTTATCACTGGCGGTATCGGTAGTACAAAGCACTTCGATGTTAAAGGTCAAAATTCATTCTGAATTCTGACGACTGACTCCTGAATTCTGTTTGATCAAATCGGATTGCTATATAATTTTCACAAATGATTTAGGACTGCTATAAATTGTTTTGAATTTTAGAGGATGTTTTAAAAGTAGGGGTGTATTGTAAGAAAGTTCACTTCTTCTTATGCTGAAATTTTTAGACATCAGCACCTGATGAGCGTTCGACCCTTGGAGAAAAAAGGTTTAAACATCTCGAATCTAAGCAAATTGTTAGAGCTATATGCAACAAGAAAAAATATTATCCACTAAGGTGTTTTACGATATCGCTGTGCGACAACTTGAAAGAGAACTAAGCCTAATCAATAACCGAATCTCCTGGATGCTTACATTTCAAGGCTTTCTTTTTGCCACAATTGCTCTAGTTGCCAATAAGAATACGGAGCAGGCGATACGTATAGTGTTTAGAAATGTGATACCGACTATCGGAATTGTTGTAGCGTTTTTAGCTTTAATTGGAGTTCATGCTGCTCATCTATCGATTAAAAGTATCAAAACAAGATGGAAGCAGAATTTGGACTATTTGGAGTATTCGCAAGCTTTTGGCACTTCTACATCAAGTATTTTGGGAAGAGTTCCAAGCTATGGGATTCCTATCTCGATTATTATCGCTTGGTTCCTTTTCTTCATCGGATTAATCAACGCAGGCTAACCTTTCGCTACACCGTCACGTTTCCATCCCCTTACGAGGAAGTGAGTTTGTAAAGAGTTAACTTCTGGAAGCCTTACAGAGAAAGAGTTTAAGATCCCCAAATCGACACCACTTTTTCGAATGTCAATAATTCCCAATCAATTCTCAATAATTAGTGTCTTTCACAGCTTGGAAACGTTGCTGTGTAAGCAATCGACAAGGAAAGAATGTCAGCTATATTATTTATTTTCCGGGAGCTTGTAAGAGGATGTTTTAAAAGTAGGGGGGTATTGTAAGAAAGCTCACAAGGCGTATGCTGAAATTTGTAGAAACCAGCACCCTGTGAGCGAATGACTAAAGCATACCGTAGTATCATTTGGATGGACGGAGGATACCGAGGCGAAGAATTTATGCATTGGGTGATGGATATGTTTCGGTGGATTGTAGAAATTGTTCTTCGACCATTGGAGAAAAAAGGTTTTGTCCATTTACCAAAGCGTTGGGTTGTCGAAAGAACTTTTGGATGGCTCAATTGGTGTCGCCGTTTAAGTAAAGATTATGAAAGGCTACCCAAAACTTCGGAGACTTTTATATATATAGCGATGATTCGTATCATGGTCAGACGACTGGCATGATTTTTGACTCAATTTGACTTTTAAAACATCCTCTTAAATTGTTAACAATGGTGCACTACTACCGCGTTGTACTAGAAAAGGAGATAAAACGCGGTTTTCCACAGTTTTTTCTTCTAATAAATCGAGTAACATTTGCATGGCTATGCCACCAATTTCTAACATTGGCTGGCTGACTGTGGTCAGTGCAGGCGTAACGTAACAACCCAGAGCAATACCATCAAATCCGACCAGGCTTAGATTTCGCGGTACTAAAATACCTAATTCTTGGCAAGCTAACAAAGCGCCAATTGCTACCATATCGTTGTAACAAAAGATGCCTGTTACTTCCGCAGTCAAGAGTTTAGATAGCATATTTTGCCCAGTGCTAACATCGCTGGTTCTGGTATGATATTCATCACTAATTGAAACCCAATCAGTATTTTGGGGAATCCCAGCTTCCGCAAGGGCCATTTGATATCCTTCTAGGCGCTGCTGGTTCGACCTGCTGCGATCGCCTACACCCAAATAACCAATAGCAGTATGTCCTAAACTAATTAGATGCTCTGTGGCTAATTTAGCACCTAAGCGATCGTCTATTGCTACTGAGTGAAATATTTCGGATTGATCTTCGGTCTGGCTATTAATCAAAACTGTTGGCACAGCAATTTGTGTGAGTTGTTTAGTATGCTGTTTACTAATTCGTGAGTCGGCTACTAAGATCCCGTCCACTCTCCGGCGATGAAAAGTATCAATAGCTGCCATTTCCTGCTCAAAATCTCGGTGTGAAGCACTCAATAAAACACTCAAACCTGCTGGTCTGGCTATCTTCTCGATACCCTCTACTACCTCCGCAAAAAAGGGATCTGAAATTGAAGTTACTACTACACCAATGGTATTAGTACGTTTGTTTTGCAAGCTTTGAGCAATAGCATTCGGCACATAACTCATCTCCTGTGCCAGTCGTTTAATTTCTTCTCGCACTTTCGGGCTAATGAGAGCGTTATCTCGCAAAGCACGTGAAACTGTAGAATGAGAAACGCCTGCTTTGCGGGCAATATCTTCAATTGAAATTCTTCGTTTATTCATTATTTTATCTGAGCTTTTAAATATTGCACACGTGTGCAACAGTATGTATTATAGAAAATAATCGTTATTTGTCAAGAGATTTTAATACAACTCGCATTTTGCATGGAAAGGAGTTAAAAGTCCTGACTTTTACCTCCGTCCATGATTACAATTACAAGTTACGAATTACAAATTCCGAATTAGTTGAACTTTTATTAGGAAAAAATGATTATCCTCGTAATGGGTGTGTCTGGTTCTGGGAAAACCACCATCGGAAAACTGCTAGCAGACTCCTTAGAATGGGAATTTAGCGATGCCGATGCTTTCCACTCGCCAGAGAACGTTGAGAAAATGCGGCGCGGTATCTCTCTGACTGAAGATGACAGAATGCCTTGGTTACAAGATTTGCAAACAGCCATCAAGAATTGGCTACAAGAAAATAAAAATGTGGTGCTGGCGTGTTCGGCTTTAAAAGATAGCTATCGACAATTTTTATTATTAGATAGTGATCGTACCAAACTAGTTTACCTCAAAGGGTCTTATGAGTTGATTCAAATGCGCTTACAAGAGCGTAGCAATCATTACATGAGCAAAAAACTGCTCGATAGCCAGTTTTATACACTTGAAGAACCAGTAGATGCTCTATGTATGGATATTGCACAGCCACCCCAGATAATTGTCCAAAACATTAGAGCGGCTTTGAAAATTTAGCTGATTGGCGATACCCGTAATATTAAGATTAATCACGTATTTAGGAAAACACGAACTTTCGGCAACTAAATCACATCAGATGTAAGTCTAAAGAAATATCAAAGCAAGCAGATAACTGTAATGGTAGGAGAAAACTAGTGTTTCTAAGATTAGCGCAACAGCATCAGCAATTCATCCAAGACTTGGTAATGAACCTGCAAGCCTTGACAATTATACTTGAGCGGCGTGGCTATACTGCGTCTTGTTATACATGCGGTGAGCAAATGAAGAGTGCTTCATTTATGGTTAGCCTGAAAGAAAAGCACCTGATTCGGTTTTTAGTGTCTGATTACGGAATTACTTGGATGGAATTGTGGGACGATCGCGAATTAATGAAGTTGGAAGGTGCAGAAGCGATAAACCAGCTACAAGAGTTGGCTAATCTTGTTAAGTATTCCCCGACTGTACAATTGATAAATTGATACTAAGCTGTTGAGTCAAACAGCAAAAATTATAATTATAGGTTTTGCACACATGTGCAAAATAAAAGATTAGCTTATATTTAGTAAATTCATGCAAGGGATGTGCAAAAAATAAAAGCACCATTTTTATTCTAAACCAAACAGGGATTAAGCCGAAATAAAGGCGCTTAACGGAAATAAGGGCTTAAAACCCTTGATTTTTCACTATCTACAACAGCCTTGCGTACAATAAAGTAGCAAATGGCGAAATGAAACTTAACACACATTTTTGCACACGTGTGCAAAAATGTGTGTTAAATCCAATAGAGGTTTTGTACACCTGTGCATAATAGAGGGTGAAAGTACCATTTAACAAATACAATATCAACAAGTAGGAAGATATGTCTCAAACTCTAAATAATGCCATTCTTCGGGTTCAAAACAATCCCTTAGATTCGCTAGAAGAATGGGAAGAAGACTTACTGAATCGCTATCCCGATCCAGATAGCATAGTTAAAGAAGGTAAAACCACTGAAGAGTACAGGAATTACGAAACGACTATTAGATATACGGTGAAAGAGTTTTATCGGTTAAATCATATTAATCAAACATATAATTTTGTACTTCAAAAAGAAAAAGAATTTTTGAAGTTTAATAAAAAAGAAATGTCTGTTTGGGATGCGGTCGAGTTTTTGAATCAATTGGTCGATGATTCCGATCCTGATACAGATATGGATCAGTTACAGCATCTATTGCAAACATCAGAAGCTATTCGCGCTGATGGTCATCCTGATGATGAGTATTTTTATCAGATGATGAAAAACTATTTGCCCGAACCTGCATTATATATACTTCGCTATCACTCATTTTATCCTCAACATCGTGAAAATGCGTATGAGCATTTGATGGATAAACATGATAAAGAAATGTTTAAATGGGTACGTTTATTCAATCCCTACGATTTGTATTCAAAAAACCCTATTCCTCTTGATTGGCAGAAATTAAAACCATACTATGAAGATTTGGTGGTTAAACATTTACCCGCAACATTAAAGTTTTAAATTGCTTGAAGAACAATTCAGAATCTTCTATTTCTGAGAGGATAAAGTAAGAATAAGATATTAGTATACAAACTTTCTTTATCTCTAATCAGGCTTAAAAATATTATCTTGTTTACTCCTGTATTGCCTTCAAGTGATAGAGGAAGAATAACAAATAAATACGCTTGGCAAGCTGATTAGAGTTCATTTAAGAAATCTAACCAAAGGATGTTTACATTTTTCAAAATTTAGCACTCACAATCAAAAATTTCTCTACTATAATAGTATCTTTTCTGAGAGATATTGATTGAGAAATATTAACGTTGACCCTAATATTGAATAGGCTAATTTATGCGAATGCTTTGAAAAGAAGACTTTGGGTTCTATTGCAAGATTTGAAATCTTTTCCATTTGTAAAGTTCGATAAACAAAATTAATTTTTGCATGGGAGCGAGATAAAATAAAAAAATCAAACCAAATAAAGATTGACAATTTTAATAAAAATAATTTTTGGAAGTTTCACTTAAAAGCTATTTTCAGACTATACACTACAAAATAATTTCACTAAAAAAATGTGATTATTTGAAGTAGTGAAATATTTATGATTCTGCTTTAAAAATAAACCATTTTATTTCGTGAAACTAATAGAAATAACTCCAATTACGTCAAATTACAAGAGTTTTGGAGTTTAAGTTCAAAAAGCTAGTGGTATCACTAGGTTAGGTCTAAAATTTTCAGATATAGTTTACATTGTGATGACCTTTATCAAATTTAAATCCGTTGTTATAAATAAATATGAAGAGAATTTTACTGATAGTTGGCATATTAGGTTTTGTGGTTGTTGGTTGTACAGATAGCGTTCAAAATGACTACACTGCTACTAATACTACTAACAAAGCTACTAATATAAGTGCAGAGAGTCTTAGTACTTCAAATAAAAAATTGCAAACAATTGGCGTAGCTTTGGGTGACTTAGGCAATCCTTTCTATAATGCTGTGCAGAAGGGGACTGAAACAGAAGCTCAAAAAATCGGAGGTAATATCAAAGTTAATGCAGTTTCTAGTGCCTTTGATCTGAACCAACAAACCAACCAAATCGAAAATTTTACGGCTGCAAATACCGATCTAATTATCCTCAGCGCTGTTGATAAAAAAGGAGTTAAACCAGTTATTGATCAAGCAAGACTTGCAGGTAAAGTTGTTATTGCATTAGATTCAGCCGTTGATGCAGATGTGGATGCGATGATTAGTTCCAACAATACCCAAGCTGGTGAGATTGCTTGCCAATATATTGCCGATCGCCTCAAAGGTCAAGGTAGTGTAGTCATCCTCAATGGTACTCCGATGGACTCAATCAATCAGCGAGTGAGTGGTTGTGAGAAATCATTGTCTAAATATCCTCATATCAAACTCATCTCTAAAGAGCAAAATGCTGAAGGGACAAGGGATGGAGGACTGAGAGTCATGGGTGATTTGTTGACAACCTTTCCCAAAATTGATGCCATTTTTGCTACGAACGATCAAAGCGGTGTTGGTGCAGATTTAGCAGCTAGACAAGCAAGACGCAATGAATTTTTTATTGTTGGGGTTGATGGATCGCCAGATGCAACCAAAGCAATGGAAGACAAAAATGGTGTATTTGCTGCAACTGCTGCTCAAAATCCCGCAGAGATGGCTCAAAAAGCGGTTCAGATTGGCAACGATATCATCCAAGGTAAAAAACCTGAGTCATCTGAGATTCTAATTCCAGTCAAGTTGGTTACTAAAGAGAACCTTAGCAGCTACAAAGGCTGGTAATTTGTAATTGTCCTTTGTCATTTGTCCTTAGAAACACAAATGACTAATGACTAATGACGGTCTATACAGAGTTTGTGCAATATATAGGCGCATTAGCTTACAATACTTTATTCTATTTTTTGAACAATACATCGTTTCTAAATTTGTGTAAATAAGGATGACTTTTAGGAGATATATGAATGTGAAAAAGATTGTGTTTACCTCTGGTGTTACACGAAGCGTAATCGCAGTTAGCATACTAGGTATCATCAGTAGTAACCTTGTCGGCTGTACAAATGGTTCTTCTGATAGCAACACTGCTACTAACACTGATATTAAACCTGCTACCAATACTAGTGCAGAAATTAAAACCGCCACTGGGAATAGAAAGTTGCGATCGGTTGCCTTCACCGTTGGCGATCTAAGTAACCCTTTCTTCGTTGTTATGGGCCAAGCAGTTGAGGCAGAAGCGAAGAGAATTGGTGGAAAAGATGTCAACGTTATTATAGCTTCCAGTGCTTATGACCTTAACCAACAAGCCAATCAAATTGAAAATTTTACGGCTGCAAATACTGATATCATTGTTTTGAATGCTGCTGATAAAAGTGGAATTAAGCCGATAGTTGAAAAAGCAAAACAAGCAGGTAGAATTGTCATTGCTGTAGACACAGGTGCTGAGGGAGGTGTGGATGCCACCATCACTACTAATAATATCCAAGCTGGAGAAGTTAGTTGCAAATATATTGCTGACCGCCTCAAAGGGAAAGGCAATGTAGTAATAGTTAATGGCCCGCCAGTGGACTCGGTGATTCAGCGAGTTAGTGGCTGCGAGAGTGTATTGTCTAAATATCCCGCTATCAAAATCCTCTCTAAAAACCAGAATGCAGACGGTAGTCGGGATGGAGGACTCAGAGTTATGACTGATTTGCTCACAACCTTTCCAAAAATTGATGCGGTTTTTGCCATCAACGATCCAAGTGGAGTAGGTGCAGAACTCGCAGCTAACCAAGCACAACGTAAAGATTTCTTTATTGTCGGGGTTGATGGTGCGCCAGAAGCAATCACTGCGATCGCAGCTAAAGATGGTTTATATGCAGCAACTGCTACTCAAAATCCGCGAGGAATGGCCGAAAAAGCAGTTCAAGTTGGCAACGACATTTTAAATGGCAAAAAACCTAGCAATTCCACCATTTTGATTCCAGTTAAGTTGATCACAAAAGATAATGTCAGCACAGAAAAAGGCTGGAAGTAATAAAAATTGTGAATTTGCAAGTGAAAATTATGTCAAAAGACATAATTCCTTTGGTGCATTTGTAAAGTTTTTGCACATACCTAAAATGTCCAGCAGTTTTCACTTAAATTAATACCAAACCTCATTTATATTCCTGTCTTTTATTTAATAGAAAGATGGGTTTAGAAAAAGGTTAAAACTCTGCTGCACCCAATTAATAACCGCTATATATGTGCATCAGGGGAAAGTCTGAGTGTCTATTTATAGCACTCAAATTTTCCCAACCAACTCTATTAAGTAACGTTAACAACCAAGTATGAAAATATCTCTTCTCCATTCCCTCTTTTCAAACTAGTAGTCAGCTTTTAAAACATGATTTTGCGAGCAATCAAATATGAGTTTATTAGTTTCTAATTTACAATCGCCAATTTTAAATATAGGACTCATATTTGATTGCGTGAAAAAAACTCAGTACACCTTTATTCCTTCTTCCCAGTCCCCATTACCCCTTATCCCCTTCAGGGGCCCCACCTTCCCCAGTCCCCAGTCCCCAGTCTCTAGGAGTAATTCACCGAATCAAATCGGATTGCTATAGTTTTTACAGGTTTTGCTCATGACAACAAATATTGAAACCTCACTTTCTGATACACCAAATAGCACCCCAGTGTTAGAAATGCAAGGGATTACAAAACGATTTCATGGTGTATCTGCGCTCCAAAATGTTAATCTGACGATTTATCCGGGAGAAGTTCACGCCCTGATGGGTGAAAACGGAGCAGGCAAAAGCACATTGATGAAAATCCTGGCTGGGGCTTACATTGCCGATGAAGGAGAAATTCGGATCAATGGTCAACCCTTGAAAATTACCGATCCGGCGACAGCACGCAAAGCGGGTATTAATCTTATTTATCAAGAACTGAATGTTGCACCGAATTTAACCGTTACCGAAAATATGTTTATGGGTAGCGAGTTGCGGCGAGGTCAGTTTTTAGACCGCAAAGCGATGCAACTGGAAGCAGAAGAAGTGCTGGAAAGCCTTGGAGCCAATTTTACCGCGCAGACTATAGTTGGTACTTTATCGATCGCGGAACAGCAGCAAGTAGAAATTGCCAGAGCGTTAAAGGATAAAAGCCGCGTTTTGGTGATGGATGAACCAACAGCAGCATTGTCTGACCGCGAGAGCGACCATTTATTTGAGGTAATTCGCAAACTGCGGCGTGATGGCATTGCGATTATTTACATCAGCCATCGCATGGAAGAAATCTATGCTCTAGCTGACCGGATTAGCGTGTTGCGCGATGGTCAATATATTGGCAGTCTCACACGCAGTGAAATTTCTCCCCAGCGATTGGTGCAGATGATGGTCGGTCGCTCCATGCAAGACTTTTACGAACATCAACGGCAAATGAATCCTGGCCCCGTCGTGCTGTCAGTCAGAAATATGAGCGACGCCCGCAAGAAGATTGAGCCAGCTAGTTTTGAACTTCATGCTGGAGAAATTCTCGGTTTAGCGGGGTTGGTTGGTGCTGGACGCACAGAACTATCCCGGCTGATTTTTGGTGCTGACCGTAAGGCCAGTGGTGAAGTATTTTTGAATGGCAAAAAACTGGAAATTAATACCCCCAGCGATGCCATCGCTGCCGGAATTGGCTATGTTCCAGAAGACCGGAAAGACCAAGGTTTATTTCTGGAGATGAGTTCCCGCAAGAATATTGCCATCAACACACTCAAGCAGGATGCAAAGGCTGGAATTGTTAACTGGGGTTCAGTGAATCGGCTGTCAACAGAGGCGGTGGAAAACTTTAATATCCGCCTAGCCAATTTGGAAATTAGAGCATTGGATCTTTCTGGTGGTAATCAGCAGAAACTACTGCTAGCACGTTGGTTAGCCATTAAGCCCAGAGTACTGATGTTAGATGAGCCGACACGCGGCGTAGATATCGGTGCTAAAAGCGAAATTTACCGAATTATGAGCGAATTAGCAGCGCAAGGTGTTGCTATTTTAATGGTTTCCAGCGAACTAGCGGAGATTGTCGGCATGAGCGATCGCGTTTTAGTGATGCGAGAAGGACAGCTGGTAGGCGAACTGGATGGCAGTCTTGGCAAAGAAATCACCCAAGAAAAGATTATGCACTATGCAACTGGAGCATCGGAGGTATTAGCATCATGAGTCAGACAGTCAGACCGCCTGCCAATAAATCAGCCAACAATCCCGTATCCCGCAACCAGAAATCAATCAGCACTCTGTTGGAAGTTGCGGGTATTCTACCAATCCTAGTAATTATCTGCATCTTATTTGCATTCCTTTCTCCCAACTTCCTCACCGGCGGTAACATCGTTAATATCTTGCGTCAGTCATCAATCAATATTGTGCTGGCGACAGGAATGACCTTTGTAATTCTCACTGGAGGTATTGACCTTTCCGTTGGGTCAATCTTAGCTGTTTCTGCCGTAGTTGCCCTGCTAGTATCGCTACTACCGGCTTTAAGTTGGGCGGCTGTACCTGCTGCGTTGCTGGCAGGATTACTTTTAGGCTTACTCAACGGCGCTCTCATTACCTTCTTGGATGTACCACCTTTTATTGTCACCTTGGGTTCACTAACTGCCTTGCGGGGTGTTGCCTTTTTAGTTGCCAAGGGGACAACACTGATTAACCCTGACATAAATTTTGCTTGGGTGGGTAATACATATCTTGGCCCCCTTCCTTGGCTAGTAATAATTGCGCTACTGACTGTGATAGCTAGCTGGTTTGTATTGCGGCAAACTGTTTTGGGAGTGCAGATATATGCCGTTGGTGGTAACGAGCGGGCAGCCAGATTAACTGGGATTAAAGTTAATCGTGTGTTGCTATTTGTCTATGGCATTAGTGGATTACTGGCAGGTTTAGCAGGAATCATGAGCGCCAGCCGTCTTTATAGTGCCAGTGGCGTATTAGGTCAGGGTTATGAATTAGATGCGATCGCAGCTGTTATTCTAGGTGGAACCAGCTTTACAGGTGGTATTGGCACCATTGGCGGCACCCTTCTAGGTGCATTGATTATTGCTATTCTCAACAACGGTTTAACTCTGTTGAACCTATCTTACTTCTGGCAATTAGTCGTCAAAGGACTAGTAATTATTTTGGCAGTAACGATCGATCGGTTACGCAGACGTTCTAGACGGTAATGTATTTGGGCATTGGGCATGGGGCATGGGGCATTGAGAATAGGGGATGAGTTTTTAATAACTCGTGAATGAGTCTTTGAACTCCATTAATGAGTCTTTGGTTTCTACTCTCCTGCCCCCCAATTCCCAATTCCCAATATATAAACTATGTCTTCCACTACTGTTCGTCGTAAAGCCAACACATTCTAGTACTGCTGTGCGTAATTCATAATTCGTATCTCTGTATCCTCTGCACCTGTGTGGTTGCATGGTTAAAGGAGTTTGTAGTAAGCAATTTAGTGCTTAGATTATGCTAAAGCCACCTACTACGAAATTATCAAAATTAATTTGGTGGAGTACTAGATGGAACATTCACAACTGATGACGACAACGTAATTGAACAAAATGATTTTAAAACAGTTAAAAAATTGTTCAAGCAGGTTTACTAAGTGATATTGTTGAAGCAGAATTTCAATTTCAAAAATATAAACCAATCCTCAGCCATAAACAACATGTAGAAGTCCCCAGTCTTGGTGCAGGTACATTAAACAATTTAGGGCTGCACTTGATAGACCAAGCTTTGCGTTTATTTGGGATGCCTGATGCTATTTTTGCAGACATCCGCATAACTCAATACGCTTGGGTTAAAGCTAAAACTCTTTGTCAAAGTCAGTTTTTTAACGAACCACTTAACTGAACTGTATTGCCGCATAACTAGGCTGCGATCGCAGGTAGATGATTATTTTAAGTTGATACTATACTACAACAAACTGCGCGTCAAATTAAAAGCAAGTTTCCTTGTGCGTGAGCCTGCACCTTCCTATATCATACATGGCACTCATGGTTCTTTTCTCAAAAGCAGAGCCGATAAACAAGAAGAGTATTTGGTAGCGGGGATAAAGCCCAACACACTTGATTGGTATACAGAGCCGGAAAGTGAATATGGCTTGCTGCATACAGAAAAAGACACAAAAGTATAGCAACGGACAAGGCGATTAGGACGCTGTGCGAAGCACATCTTCCATAGCAT
>NZ_JAVRBM010000122.1:0-19473 GCF_034531255.1 Nostoc sp. ChiQUE01b
GACAAATGACAAATGACAAATGACAAATGACAAATGACAAATGACAAATGACAAAAATTCGTATTGGTAACGGCTACGATATTCATCAACTAGTGAGCGATCGCGCTTTGATTTTAGGAGGAATTCAAATTCCCCATGAATTAGGTTTATTGGGGCATAGTGACGCTGATGTGTTAACGCACGCAATTATGGATGCCATGCTTGGGGCATTATCTTTGGGGGATATTGGTCATTATTTTCCACCTAGCGATCCCCAATGGGCGGGAGCAGATAGTTTAGTACTATTAACTCAAGTACATCAACTGATTCGCGATCAAGGCTGGCAGATCGGAAACATTGATTCGGTGATAGTAGCAGAACGTCCAAAATTAAAACCACATATTCACAAGATGCGCGACAAACTAGCGGCAGTTTTAGAATTAGAACCAAATCAAATTGGCATCAAAGCTACCACCAACGAAAAATTAGGCCCCGTTGGACGCGAAGAAGGTATCTGTGCTTATGCTGTTGTTTTACTAGTTGCTTCAGAGTAACTTTTCCAGGACTTACGCACAGATAACGAAAAACATTAAATTTAATTTTATGAAATCACAATCAATCTTTTTTGCAATTAGGCGTTTTTGGCTAACATTAATTCTGACTTCAGCAACAGCACTTACACTTACCGCCTGCAACCCTGCTAACTTCAAAAGTGCAGCCGCTCAAGTGCCGCAAGTCGTCACCGCAGTTTTGAGCGAACCTTCAACTTTTAATTATGCCCTGAATGAGTCGGCATATAGCGTTTTTGGCTTCCTCTATGACTCATTGATTAATGAAAATCCTATAACCACAAAATTAGAGCCTGCTTTAGCAGAAGCCTGGGAAGTTTCTGAAGATGGTCAGAGGATTGTAATCACCCTACGAGAAGGAATTAAGTGGTCAGATGGTCAGCCAATGACTACTGATGATGTTGTCTTTACTTATAACGAAATCTACCTCAATCCCAAAATTCCTACCTCCACCAAAGATGCTTTAAGAATTGGTGACAAGGGCACTTTGCCAAAGGTGAAAAAAGTTGATGAGCGTCGGGTTGAATTTAGCATACTGGAACCCTTTGCTCCTTTTTTAAGATATGTAGGTGGTATCCCAATTATGCCAGCCCATGCTCTACAGGAAGCAGTTCGCACAATTGGCTCTGATGGAAATTCTAAGTTTCTCTCAATATGGGGAACAGGCACAGATCCTAAACAAATTGTTGGCAACGGCCCATATATTATGGAAAGTTACGTTTCTAGTCAGCGAGTTATATTTCGGCGTAATCCATACTACTGGCGCAAAGATGCTCAGGATAATCCTCAGCCTTACATTGAGCGTATAGTTTGGCAAATTATTGAATCTACTGAAAACCAGTTGATTAGTTTTCGCTCTGGACAGTTAGATGATTTAGAAGTTCCTCCTGAAGGTTTTAGTTTGCTGAAGCGAGAAGAAAAACGGGCAAAGTTTGAAATTTATAACGGTGGGCCAGATACAAGTACGACTTTTATTGCTTTCAATCTTAGTAAAGCGAAGAATTCTCAGGGCAAACCTTTCGTAGACCCCATTAAATCTAGCTGGTTTAATAAAAAGGAATTCAGGCAGGCTATAGCCTATGCACTTGACCGCGAAACCATGAAAACAAATGCTTTTCGGGGATTAGGTGAACTGCAAAATTCATTTGTTTATGTCAAAAGTCCCTACTTCCTTCCTCCAGAAAAAGGATTAAAGGTATATAATTACGAACCAGATAAATCTAAGAAATTACTGTTACAAGCTGGATTTAAATATAATGACCAAAATCAACTTTTAGATGCTGATGGTAACAGAGTTAGGTTTACAATCTTAACGAATTCGGAAAGAAAAGTTAGAGGAGATATGGCATCTCAAATCAGACGGGATCTCGCTAAGATTGGGATTCAAGTAGATTTGCAAATTCTCAGCTTTAATTCTTATCTAGAAAAACTCAAAGTTACGCAGAATTGGGATTGTTACCTGGGAGGATTTGCTGGAGGCGGTATTGAACCCCACGGCGCTAGCAATATCTGGAGGATTGCCGGTGCATCCCACGCATTTAATTTGGGGCCACAACCGGGAGATCCACCCATGACTGGCTGGGAAGTTTCCGACTGGGAAAAACAAATTGATAGCCTTTACATTAAAGGCGCACAGGTATTGGATGAAAACAAGCGCAAAGAAATTTATTACGAATATCAGCGCATCGCCTCAGAACAGTTGCCGTTTATTCATTTAGTGGAGAGGTTGAATCTACAAGCAGTGCGCGATCGCTTCCAAGGAATTCAATATACTGCTCTTGGTGGCCCGTTTTGGAACCTCTACGAACTAAAAGTAATCGATTAGTCATTGATCATTGGTCATTGGCCATGGGGCATTGGTTATTCACAAAGGACAAATAAAAAATGACCGATGAAAAAACATTGCGATCGCTACTCGTTGCGGTTGCCAATGGTAAAGTTACGCCAGATACGGCATTAGACTCACTCAAAGACTTAACTTATGAATCTGTGGGTGAGTTTGCCAAAATTGACCATCATCGCCAGCTAAGAACTGGTTTCCCAGAGGTAATTTGGGGCCCTGGTAAAACGCCCGAACAAATTGCTCAAATTATGGAAGTGATGCGCCTCCGTAACCCTGTAGTGATGGCAACTCGCATTGAACCAGCAGTTTATGCTGTACTGCAATCAAAAGTTAGCGGTTTGCGATATTACGATTCGGCGCGAATTTGTGCGATCGCTCCCCCTACCATCGAACCACAATTCTGGGGTGAGATCGGTATTCTTTCTGCTGGTACCGCCGATTTACCGATTGCTGAAGAAGCGGCTGTCACTGCTGAACTTTCTGGTTTCCGGGTACAGCGCCTCTGGGATGTTGGCGTTGCTGGGATTCATCGTTTGCTGAGTAACCGCCACCTGATTGAATCAGCATCGGTGTTGATTGTCGTGGCGGGGATGGAAGGCGCTTTACCCAGCGTTGTCGCAGGTTTAGCGAGTTGTCCCGTGATTGCCGTACCCACCAGCATCGGTTATGGCGCAAGTTTTAATGGTTTAGCACCACTATTGACAATGCTTAACTCTTGTGCTGCGGGAGTAGGCGTAGTAAATATCGATAATGGTTTTGGTGCAGCAGTTTTGGCAGGGCAAATTTTGCGAACTGCCGAAAAATTGCGGTTGGCATCGGCTGGATCTTGAGTTAAGACATTGAAGTTATATCCAAATATTTCAGTAAATATCAGTAATTAATCTAAATAATAAACTGATGCTGAAATTTGCCACCCCTAACTTCTTAATCGACAAAGATGAGCAATTACAGCGATTTGACATCTCAGTTACTTTGGCATTTGCCTGTAAATTTGACAGCATTAGCACAAACAATCACCGATCCAAACGTTATGGGTCAGATGCAAAAAGCTTGGAGCCACTTTATACAAACAGGTCAAGTGTGGGCATTGTTGATTGGTTTAGTCATTGGCTATATGATTCGGAATCTAACTAGCTACGGTTAAATCTAGGGGGAGTGGGGAATAGGGAGTAGGGAGTAGGGAAATCAGGAAAATTATCTTCCTCCTCTTCCTAAATCATCACCTCCCATTCCCCACTCCCCACTCCCCACTCCCCTGATAATATTTATGACCAAAGAAGAAACTTGGAGCCAGCGGTTTGAATCAGCGTTGCATCCAGCGATCGCTCGTTTTAATGCCAGTATAAGTTTTGATATTGAATTAATCGAATATGACCTCACTGGTTCTCAAGCTCATGCCAAAATGCTTGCTCACACGGGCATCATCTCCCCAGAAGAAGCAGAGCAACTGGTTGCCAGTTTAGAACAAATTCGCCAAGAGTACCGCCACGGGAAATTTCAGCCCGGTGTCGATGCTGAAGATGTGCATTTTGCAGTTGAACGCCGACTGACAGAAATTGTCGGCGATGTGGGTAAAAAGCTGCATACAGCGCGATCGCGTAATGACCAAGTTGGCACTGATACCAGACTCTACCTGCGCGACCAAATCCAACAAATCAAAAGCGAATTGCGAGAATTTCAAGGTGTTTTACTGGATATAGCCGAAAAGCACGTTGAAACTCTGATTCCTGGCTATACCCACCTCCAACGCGCTCAACCCCTGAGTTTAGCTCACCACCTCTTGGCATACTTTCAAATGGCACAACGCGACTGGGAACGCTTAGGAGATGTTTCTCGCCGCGTGAATATCTCACCTTTGGGATGTGGTGCTTTGGCGGGAACTACTTTCCCTATCGATCGCCACTACACAGCCAAGCTCTTGAATTTCGACGATATTTATGCTAATAGCCTCGATGGAGTGAGCGATCGCGATTTTGCGATCGAATTTTTGTGTGCTGCTAGCTTGATTATGGTTCACCTCAGCCGCCTTGCAGAAGAAGTCATTCTTTGGTCATCTGAAGAATTTCGCTTTGTCACCCTCAAAGATAGCTGTGCTACTGGTTCCAGTATCATGCCCCAAAAGAAAAATCCCGATGTCCCAGAATTGGTGCGGGGGAAAACAGGACGTGTATTCGGTCATCTACAGGCGATGTTGGTCATTATGAAGGGGCTACCCCTGGCATATAACAAAGACTTACAAGAAGATAAAGAAGGTCTATTTGATAGCGTTAACACAGTCAAAGCATCTCTAGAAGCGATGACGATTTTGCTCAGGGAAGGCTTAGAATTTCGTACCCAGCGGTTAGCATCAGCTGTGGGAGAAGATTTTTCTAATGCTACTGATGTAGCAGATTATCTGGCAGCACGGGGCGTTCCTTTTCGAGAAGCTTACAACCTTGTGGGTAAGGTGGTAAAAACTAGTATTGCCGCAGGTAAACTCCTAAAAGATTTAAAATTGGAAGAGTGGCAACAACTACATCCGGCATTTGCAGCAGATATTTATGAGGCGATATCCCCCCGTCAAGTTGTGGCAGCCCGCAACAGTTACGGTGGTACTGGCTTTGTACAGGTAAACAAAGCACTCATAGCTGCCCGCACTCAAATTGCTCAATAGAGGGATTGGGGATGGTGGGGCCCCCTCTGGGGATAAGGGATAATGGGGACTGGAAAGCAGGGGAGCAGGGGAGCAGGGGAGCAGGGGAGTAAGAAAGAAGTTGCAGTAAGTCTTTGTCTTTCCCTTCTGCCCCTCTGCCTCTTGTACCCAATCCCCAATCCCCAAAAATAAATAAGGGCGTACAAATAAATGTGCGCCCCAAAAGGTAAATAACCCAAACAATAAGGATTTAGGCAGGCAGCTTATTCAGTGTCAGCTGCTGCTGCGCCTTCTTCTTCCTCACTCTTTGGTGGTCTTTGTTGGAACCTTCTCTGCATTCTTCCTGTCGTAGTCCGTTTACGAAACTTTCTGGCATACGCCTGGTTACGTAGCGCCTTTTCTTTTTTCGGGTTACGGCGCTTGGCCATGTTCACCTCTATTAATAAACAACAAAAAAGTAGCAACTAGGCATCACGTAGGCAATATTAGCTACCAATATTATTGATATACTTTTAGCCTAATGCAGCAATGAATACGCTTTAAACAGTGTACTAGTCTATCGCATTAGACCTAACTTTGTCAATAAAAATTCTGAATTATTCCCGCCAGTAAGACGAAAAATATCTTTTCTGAGATTCCAATCTGTAAAACTTTCACCGCTACAGCCATCATGATACTCGTGGAACAAGGGATAATTTCGCTAGAAGATGCGATCGCTAAGAAACTTGCTGAATACTATTGTCTAGTTCTGTAAGAACTAGTTATTCAGCCTCCATTAGCATAGAGACAGCAAGCCCTAATTACTCCTGACCGAATTATTTTGACCAAAACAGACTCATGATACAGAGCCAATAAATTAATTTATGGACAAGAAAAAAGATTTATTTCGAGATGCGAAGCACGAGAAATAATGTGTCCTTATTTCAAGCCCACGCCACTTGACGGCAGTTGCTCCACTTGGGGAGACCCCTTGGGAGAAGACCGCACTGCCTCCTCTACTTGGGAAACCCCTTCTCTACGAGACGCTCTCGCGTTGGCGCTAGCCTCTTCCTTTGGGAGAAGACCGCAGTGGCTCCTAAGTTTATTTATGCGGATAAGAATTTTGAATTTTGAATGCGTGAATTTTGAATTCCCCGTACCCCTGCTCTTAAGCAAGCTACGCGTAGCGTCTCCAGAGAAGGGGTTGACTGCTGTCTTTTATGGCGATATCTTAGCGGGTTTCAAGTTTCTGGCTTTGTAGAACATTTCTAAACTATTGCGATCGCCTACAAAACGCCAGTGCCAAGGTTCATAACTTACACCTTGAGCATTATCTTTGGGAAATGACATTTCAAAGCCAAAACGCGCTGCATTTGCTTGCAGCCACCGATAAGCTTTGGTATTGTCAAAGTTAGTTTGGAGATTAGTTGCTGGTACTGCCCCGTCTCCAATATCCACAGCATAACCTGTATGATGTTCGCTATGACCAGGAGGAGCGCTGAGGGCGGCTCGTTCTGCTGGCGTTTGATTTCGCTGGGCGCCAACAGCAAAAAACAACTGTTCTTGGTCTTTGATGGAGCGAAAGCCAGAAATTGGTACTAAAATTACACCTGAACTCCGGGCTGCTGCTACCATCTCCTCAAACTTTTGGGCAGCAGCTTTTCGCATTCTAATGCCCCTATTTGCAAAGATGGTTACTAGTTCTGACTCAGGGGCTTCTGGGTATGGAAAATGCCCTAACACAGTATCGCTGGAATTATTAGATGCTGTTGGAGTTGTAGGAGTAGAAGTAGCTGGTAAAAGTTGAGAATCGGCGTTTTTTTTGGATGCAGTGACGAAAAACAAAAAACCGCTAATTAAAGCCAGCAAGACAAATCCTGCAACTCCCCCAATCAAGATAGTTCGGGGTTGCAACCAAATTTTAGGTGCTGCAACAGGGGTATCGCGTACAGCCACTGGAATATCATCGCCAAGGTCATTCGATGAGTTTTGCGGTTTTCCAGAAAACCCTGCCTTATTCAAAGGTAAACTCCTGTTTTTGTGGAATAGCCATAACAGATTTTGTACTGGACAAAAGTAAACGTAACAGGTAGCATTTTACATCTGTGGTTCTTAGGCGCAATCTTGACAAACCTTTTAGAACTATACGTCAAGCTGGGAGGATTAGTCCTGTTAGGTTTTATTCTGGGACGCAAACTACCTGTAACAGTTCCTACACGTTTAGGACAGTTTCTTTTTTGGGTGGGAGTACCCATAAGCATAGTATCGTTTTTGCGTCAATCTAGCTTGTCGGGGCAAATTTGGATTGCACCTGCGATGGCTTACCTAGCCATTTTACTAGGAGGATTTTTAGCTTGGTTAGGGATTAAACCAATTCGCAATTCGCAATGACGCTCGCGGACTCGCTAACGCAATTCGCAATTACGTGTTGTAACGGGGATTTAGACCCCGCCATAACACTTGCGGCTTGATAGAAGCCGGGGACTTAAACCCCTACACTTTATTAAAGGACAAGCCTATTTTAAAAAAGGTAATTGTCTTACAAATGGCCATGCCTCCAGCTTTCGACACACTGGTAATTGCTGAGACATTCAATCTCGATCGCGATCTGGCAGTTACTGCCTTAGCTGCTGGGGCTATAGTATTGTTAGTTACTCTCCCAGTTTGGCTGTGGTTGTTTTGATTTTAGATTCATGTACTGTGATGCGATCGCTTAAAATCCCAGGAAAAAACCGCCACAAATTGGATGTGCGGTATCTATCCATTCAGACAAAGCGATGTCTACGACGGGCTATGACGCTCCTGCGTCGCTAACGCTACGCTATCAGCGTCGCTGATTTCAAGTGTAATACCCAGACTGGGACGTAGGTGATGGGCTACGCGCCGCCCGAAGCGATCGCCTAATAAGCAGAAATCAAAAATTAGCATTATGCACCCTGTACTGGATGTTGCCCATAATATGGCAAAGCCTCTGACCAATTAGGACACTTGCCCTCTTGCCAATCGAGGTTAGCTAATTCCAAAATACTTGTCACCGTTGCTG
This sequence comes from Nostoc sp. ChiQUE01b, assembly GCF_034531255.1. NCBI lineage: Bacteria > Bacillati > Cyanobacteriota > Cyanophyceae > Nostocales > Nostocaceae > Nostoc > Nostoc sp. ChiQUE01b. The sequence continues at coordinate 8,046 of NZ_JAVRBM010000122.1, forward strand.
CTAATCCAGATTGGGCTTGAATCAACTGATAATCAGTGTTCCAATTCGCTAAAGTTTCCTGCCATGCTTCTGGTATCAACACTCTATCTGAAAAACACACTTTTAGTTTAGAAGTATCTGGCTCAAACTGATAAATAGCAGCAAAAATTTGACCTCGTTGTCCTGGCATTTCCACAGCAATAGTTTTTGGATTTTGACTTTTGCCTGCTTCTGACCAAGCTACCGCAGCCAAAGTTGAAATTGCAAATACAGGAATATCTAACTGTTGCCCCAAAGTACGAGCAGTAACAACGCCAATGCGAGTTCCCGTGAAGCCGCCGGGGCCTTTTGCAACTGCAATAAAGGACAAATCTGCCCAAGTTTGCGGTTTAATAAATTCAATTAAATATTGATGCACTAAGCTAGATAGATCGCGCCCTAAATTCCAAACTTTATAGCGAGTATCGCCTGCAAAATTACTAATTCCCAAACCTAATTCTGGTGTGGTGGTATGTAGTGCTAAAGCGTATTTATTTATGGCAAGGTCGTCTTGTTCCGTTAGCAAAGTTATTTAAAATATCTATTTTTATAAAGTTAACGTCAATTATTCAAGTATATAGCAATCTGATTTGATTCCATCATTACCAAAAAGGGGAAAAGGGGAAGGGGTAAAGGAATTCAAGTTAAAACTTTTCCCCACACGGAACAAAGCCCCTATTTTAATTGCAGAGAATATTAAAAGAAGATAATACCCGCCACATAGTGCGATAACTTAGCAGCGTCGATGCTTGAAACCCCTATTTTTAAATATGGGGAACCCCAAGACCCCTTCCCCTTCTTCATTCGTAGAAACTGGGGAAGGTGGGGGCCCTGAAGGGGATAAGTGGTAATGGGGACTCTTAAGAAGGAATAAAGGTGTACTGAGTTTTTTCACGCAATCAAATATGAGTCCTATATTGGAGTGGGTGAATCAAATTTTGGGAATAATCCTCATAGTGTTTGAAAGTATCGTTTTAGTTAGGCTCGCACTATGAAAGGGCGATTTCTCGGAAAAAAGCAGATTTATTGCTGTTTATCGATTGCATTTTGCTGCATTTTGTGGATTTGTTTGGGATTAATTCCAGCTGACGCAACGTCTACAGGGTCTATTGATACTCTGCAACAACAGCAGCAACAATTGAACCAGCAGCGTCAGAGTGTGGTTAACGATCGCTTACGCTTAACTAATCTCCAACAAGAAGCCCAAAAACACCTCACTGGTTTAAAGCAAAATCTGCAAACTACAGATAGCTATCTTCAAGAGAGCGAATCACGATTACAACTCGCTACCCAACACCTCCAGCAGTTAGAAGCTGATTTAGATGTCGCAGAACGTTCATATCAAAAGCGGCAAATCGCAACAGTAGCACGATTGCGTTACCTCCAGCGATCGCCTGCTTTTGCTGGATGGGCAGTTTTGCTCGAAAGTGAAAATATCAGCGACTTTTTCAGCCGTCGTCATCAGTTGAAGTTAGTGTTTCAGGCAGACCAAAAAATTTTGGTAAAACTCAACACCCAAGCAAACTCAATCGATAAACAAAAAACGGAAGTAGAACAGCAAAAAAACGAAATTGGCTTAATTCGTGAGCAACTGTTGGCACAAAAAGCTGATTATCAAACCCAAGCGCAATCACAATCAGAATTAATTCAACGCCTGAATAGCGATCGCCTGGCCTTAGAAGCAGCGCAAAATCAGCTAGAAAAAGAATCCAAAAATTTGGAAATCTTGATTCAACAAAAGGTAGCAGAAGCCCAAGCAAAAACCAACAGCCGCACAAGTATCATCATTCGGGGAACTGGTATAATGGCATATCCTAGTGATGCTGCTACTAGCAGTCCCTTTGGCTGGCGGATACACCCTATTCTTGGCTATCGTCGCTTTCATGCCGGGTTAGATTTTGCCGCCAGCTATGGCAGTAAAATTCGAGCAGCCGATTCGGGAACAGTAATTTTTGCTGGCTGGTATGGTGGTTATGGCAGAGCCGTAATTATCGATCACGGTAATGGCATGACTACACTTTACGGGCATACCAGCGAATTGTATGTTTCTGAAGGACAAGCAGTTGAACGCGGACAAGCGATCGCTGCTGTCGGTTCCACAGGTTTCTCAACTGGCCCCCATCTCCACTTTGAAGTTCGTCGGAATGGTACACCCGTAGACCCAGCTAATTATCTTTAAAGCTGCGAATTTGATCCCAGACGTGCTATAATATTCAAGAATAAGGGCGCGTGGCTCAGTGGATAGAGCAACAGATTCCGGTTCTGTGGGTCGGGGGTTCAAATCCCTCCGCGCTCGTTACCTTTACAAGACTAACCGCAAAATCGAGAGGTTATTTTCTCTCAGTTTTCTCTCACAGGATAAAACCAATCTACCCTATGAGACAGAATTGCAACGGATAGCTAGAATATAGAAAAATTATAGTTTATACTTGTTAATATAATTTTTGCTTATAGTCAATTTATAAAACCTGTCTCTGATAATTCCTAAGAACTTGCTAGAAAATTTTTAATACAATTTATAGTAAACTTGACTTTTTTAAAATTTTGTGCATCAGGTTGATTTTATAGTGGTGCTGTCTCTGCGTTAGAGTGCTATCACCTATATCTATAGGTATGTACTTTAGAGTGCAAAAAGTTGCATACCTTACATACTTCAGTATATTTTCATCCAACTTTTTATGCTTGCTAGGGAATCCAAAGGAAACGGGACTCCTAACTGTGTTACTACCTAAATAATCTAAAAAACGAATTTATAATTATTTCTGAGCAATAAGGCAAAAGTACTTAGACAATTATTAATATTTAAAATTGAAATAAATATTTCATTTTTAACGAGATACGTTATTTTATAACTTTTTTTGGGAAATATATAATTACACTGGTTTTATATTTTGTATTTATTCATATGTCAGACATTAATATAGAGCAACTTCAAGAGAAACTCAAGAATAGTCGAGCTAAATATGAGTCTCGAAAGGCAGAACTTAAGCAGCAATGTATATCTCTCCATAATGAAAAAGCCAGGTGAAGCAATTCGTGATTTTAATCATGCTCTTCATATAGACTCTTCTCTTGATGAAGCTTATTTAGGTCTTGCAACAGCATATTCTCAATTAAAGCACTACAATGCTGCTATCAAAGAGTATTCTAAAGCTATTTTGAGCAGTATTAAAGATATTAGGATAAGTGCTTATACAGGACGTTGCTTATCACATCTAGCATTGAATAATAGGTGGAAAGCTAGACATGATGCTTTGATGGCAGGTTTGAAAGTAAAACAACTTGCTTTTAATAGAACAGAAACCCTTGCCTTAACAGCTATTCCAGTAACGTTGTTAGCAATAACAATGCTTTTTAGAACCATTTATCAAAATTCCTATAAAACATCCGTATTAATACAACCAGTTCCCGTAAGATTTTTTGCTAACTAATAATTATTTTTTATTAGTACTCATTGTGAACACTAGCATTCAGATGCAATTTATCATCTATTTTCAATTTCTGCATTATCCAGCAAATTACTCTGCCGAAGTGTATGAAAAAAAATGCTTAGAAATTTATCAGCACTTTGATGAGAATTACTCAGGACAGAAAAGTAGTATTTACAAGGTATAAAAGTATAAGGACTAAACAATTATCTAGTCCTTTATTACTTAAATAACCTTCCTTAACGTTTTGAATCCTTGGTCTATAAGTTGATTTTGATACTGGTTGTAAATTTTCTTCTCTAATTGGGTATTGTCTCCTGAATAAAAATCCCTTAGTTCTCTCTTTTCGTCATCTGTCAAAGGTTGGTTTTTTCCTTTGATGCGTAATGCAACAATTCTTGTAGGCGGCTCATCTGAATAGAGGTTAGGTGTAGGTAATAAAGGTACTGTCATTAAAGCAAAAGTAGTCAATATTGGTTTATAACTGTACTCTAAACCTTGAATTTGTGGTTGAGCTTCGATTGGTACACCATTATTAATATGTGGCGTATTTTCTATAGTATTCGTTTTTACCCTTGCCACTTTTGTCTTGTTAAATTGATGTCTACGTATCAAATAATTTTGTATGTTCACGGTTCTTCATAATCCATTCATCTGTGCTATATTTATATTATAGTAGTTTTTATGTAACACGATTATGACAAAGAACAAAACAGTAGTTAGAAGTATCAGATTTTCTGAAGAAACTAACCAATTACTAAAAGTAGAAAGCCATAGGTTAGGAGTAAGCCAGAATGACTTGATAAGAATAGGTTTGAGGTCTATCAAAAATGCTGAATTACAAACTTTGAAAGCTGCTAAGGAGTTGCTAGCGTCTTAGAAAATTCTACCTACCAGAGTAAGTTTGAGGACTACTCCCAATTTATTATTGACAACATCGAAGACAGTGACGACAGCAACAGCAACTAAGAGAAAGAAACATCCAGATAAGGCACAGTTAGATTATTTTTTATCTCAACTAAGACAAGCTATTAAAAAAGATATCGCTGAGTTTAAAGCTAGTAAGAAAACATCAGAAGGTTATTGGATAAGCGATTACTCCAAATATAGGATTAAAGATAAGAATAAGGTAACTGTAGACCATGTATACCCTCTCTCATTCAGAAGGTTAGCACACGATTGGATAAAATCACGAGAGATTGATTTGAATGCTATCGACTCTCTAACACACTTAGAGTTGAAAATATTACTAGCTGATTGGGTAGAATTTCATAGAGCAAATTGTAAATTACAGATAGTTTCTAAAAGTCAAAATAAGTACTTGTGGCTTGTAAATAAATCTCAGGATATCCATTACAGTAAGTTTTATCAAAATTCTGCTAACATTTCATAAAACTAAAAATCTCTCTTGTTTTCCCAAATAAGAGAGATTAAAAAACTAACTATTACGGAGACAAAACAAAATGTCTGAGGTTAAATTGTTTGCTATGGAAGAAAATCCTTTTGATTTCAAAGGTGAACGAGTAAAAACAAACTACTCAAAAAATGAAAATACTGTGGAAGCAATGAACACTACAACTACTTCTAATTATAACGAATATCTAAGTGTTTTTAGACAAAATGTAGCTCAAAATGCATCTGCATACGAAGCATATAGACAAAAAATTATACAGCATCGAAAAAATTATAAGAAACTTGTACTTAGGAAGCATTTAGATACGGTAAAGCACCAACTCATTATTGATACTAAAAAAGTTAATAATAAACCTGAAGGTGAGGAAGCTTTAGCTACTATATATGAACGTAAAAGAGAATTTACTACTGAAGCCACAGCTTTTGAATTAGCACAAAGAGTACAAGATGGTAACTTATTTATACCAGGTTATATCGATGTCAAAAAAAGACTCGTAGATAAAAATTGGGAGAGTCAATCAATATTTTGTATCGATATGGACGATACACTTACTATCAAGCAAACATTTGCAAGGTTAAATGAATATTAAATACAACATTGTTTTGCATACACTACATTAAGGCATACGCATCAACACCATAAATTTAGAGTAGTATTCCAGTTCCCTGAACCAATTACAGATATAAAACAGAGAAAAGCTATTGTAGATATGCTTTTTATATTATTTCCAGAACAAGATAAGGCTTGTAAGAATCCTACTAGGAGATTTTTAGGCAGTAGAGAATACACGGTATTCTTTCCAGCTTATGATAAGTATCTAAATGTTAATAATCTATTAGTAGCTACCCGTTCCTTAGTCAATACAAGGTTAAATACTACTAGTAATCTCTCTCGTAACTTAGACAGATTAGACAAGTCGTTAAAAGTGGATGAATTAGCGCAAAACCCTTTATATTATCTAAAGGGAATTGCGGTATTTAATCCAAAAAACGCTACTTTTATAGAAAGTAAGAGAGTAAGTATTAATGATAATAGCCCTGTATCCTCAAGAACGGCAAGCTATGAAATACTACGTGGAGTAGATTTTGAACAGCTAGCTAATAGGGTTAAAATATTCCAAGATTTTTGCAATCCCAATATCAAACTGAATCATGTACAGTTACTAGGTATTGCATCATCCCTACGCTTTATCGAAGGTGGTGAGAAGTTTTTTATAGAGACTGTATCTAATAATCCTTTGTACGCTAATGAGAAAAAATTCTTAGTTAAAGAGTGTAGAAAGTATGAGTACCATGCAGCATCTCTGTATAACTTCAGTGAATACTCTGAAGATTGGGAGTATAGCAATATATATGAAGCTGCTAGGATTAATCGCACATATTTTTATAGGAGAACACAAGAAACACTTATGACATTAGCTACTGCTGAAGAAAAGCTCCATTCTACTTTAATTGAAATACTCCAAAGTAATGATACCGATGTACACGTCATTAAAAAAGCTACTGGTTTAGGTGGAACCACATTATTAGCACAGTTGTTAGGTGAGTTAAGTATAAAAGCTGTTGTAGCTTTTCCTAACCACGCTTTAAAGCAAGAAAAGATAGATTTATTTTCTAATAATAGTAAATGTGAGGTGACACCGATTTTACCTAAAAATATTCCACAAAAACTTAAGGATGAGTTGGAATATTGCTACAAAATTGGTTCTTACACTGCTGCTAAGGACTTGATAAGTAAGAAAGCTAAGAGATATCCAGCACTTCATAACTACTGGATAAATAAATTAAATAGTTACAAATCCAGTAACACTGTACTTACTACTCATACCCAAGCAATGTATGTAAATTTTGATAAGCATACTACTTATATTTTCGATGAAGACCCACTAAGACAAATACTAGAGAAAGGTAGTGTTACTTTAGCAGATTTGAAAGAGTTACTAACTGTAGTAAAAAATAAAAATGATAGGTCAGTATTAAGTAGCTTCTGTGAATCCATTATAAATAATGTTCCTCACTGCATAGAAAAGACTAAAGCTTTAGGCTTAAGCAATATGAGTAATATTGAAGCTGAGGTAATTCAAAATGATACTGGTAGATTATCCACAGGAGTACTTAGGTTTTTAGATAGTGACCAATATGCAAAACATTTACCTGACAGTGAAGATGATACTGATGTTAAATCTATCGAATTTATTAAGCACAACAGTTTAAACTCTGGAATTCTAGGTAACAAGAAAATAATTATAATGTCTGCTACAGCTTCAGAGTTTATATACAAGGCATTATATGGTGATAGAGTCAAATTCTATGATATTGATAATGTTGATGCCATCGGATTAATTGACCAAAATCGTAAGTATAGCTACAGTCAGCGTAGTTTACAGGAACACACCGATTATATAACAGAACAAATTAAAGACTTACCAACTATCACTTTTAAGAAATTTAGGCACAAGATAAAAAACGCATTAGAAGACATTTATTACTGGAAATGCGAGGGATTTGATGAGCTAAAGGGCAAGGATATCGCAGTAGTAGGTACACCACATTTAAGACTAACTGACTATTTGCTGTATGGTGCTGCTTTAGGTATTGATATTAGAACATCAGATTTTAAACTTACTAATCGAGTAGTTGAACATAATGGCATTGTGTGTTTATTCAATACGTTTCAAAGTGAGAGCTTGCAAAAGATACAATTTCATTTCATAGAAGAACAAATAGAACAGGCAATAGGTAGAGCAAGGCATCTAAGAGAAGATGTTGTCGTGAAATTATTTACCAATTTTCCTGTTAAAAATACTTTACTGACTGATGAAGAAAGAAAACCTCACCTAGAAAGATTAGCTAGGATAGGAATAGAAGATGATTCTACACCTAGAGAAGTAATCATTATCCGAGATGATGAGGAAATCTTGATTTAAATAAAATTTCACCTATATCAATTTTGATACAGGTGAACTTTAACACTTTGTAGGTATTCAATAAATAGTGCGTGTAATCGTTATTTCACTCCAATTTCATCCTCATGCACGTTATAAATAGCTGCCAGTAATTTGATTGACTTCTCATCAGTACATCCTAATTTTTGAGCTATGACAACTGCTGACTGTAGCGGAATAGCTTGGTTAGTAGACTGTGTGAGTAAATCCAGTGTTGTTTTAGTTGTTTGTCTTTTTTTGTACACAGTATCATTTATAGCAGGTGAATGACCTAATGACATTGCTCTTTTTTCTAACGGTATTCCTGCCATCATCCCATTAAGATTAGCTAGGTGACGTAAAGCATGAGTTTGAGTGAACTTAGAGTTTTTAGCCCATCTGGTTAATACTCTGTAAGCTCTTTGACTGATGTATGCTCTAATTGAGTTTGGATTCTGTGAGTTTAAATGAAACACTGGCAACTCACCTGATTTAATCTCTAACTTATCAATCAAATTAGGATAGGTTGGTGGAACTAACGGAACAGCTAAACGATAACCAGTTTTAGTAGTAGTGCCTAATATTGTCTCACTTCCTACAACTGCAATCATTTCTTTATTGTTAGCATTTTGTAATGCTGGGATTATTACACCGTCTTTTGTTCTAAAAGCTTTGTCAATGTTCTGAATTGCAAACACCTCACTAATTCTCAATCCATACACTACCTGCATTGAAAATACAAATAACCATGATTTTCGTGTATCAATATTACTTCTTGCATCATTCTCAGGAATATTTACAATTTCTTCTCTTAATTCAAAAAAATCTTCTAATGAGATGCTTTGGAGATTTTCTTTAAACTTAGTTTGTGCTATATCTAATTTGCATAACTCATCCCTTAGCTTGCTATTATCTGTTACCTCACAAAGTTTTTTCATTGCTGAAACACAATCTTTAAAACGTTTACTACCCTTGATTTTGCTATTAATAACATCCATCATATCGGTAATGTTGATGCTATTATTTAACGGGAGTTCTTTGTAGAAACAATAGTACACTTCATACCAGCATGATTGATGGCTAGGGTTGTTTCTATCTCGTGGTTGACGTTTCTTGGTGTAGCTATTCCAGTAATTATCTTCTACTAGCTTGATAGCTTCATTGAATATAATCAAGTCATTCTTGACTTGGTTTTTTTCTAATATGTGTTCATCATACCAAACTAAAAACTCTGTCTCACTGCTAAATTTCCCTAATGCTTCACTAACTTGTTTAGCTTTTCTGAGTGCGTTAGCTATCCCATCCATCGTAAAAGCACAGTTACACGCTTTAGCTACACGCTTATCACCGAGTTTGAATTGTAGGAGGATATAAGTACCACTAGCTTTACTATCTTTTTTAAGTCCTATTCCTTTAGGTGTTTGGTTTTGCGCTTCCTTAAAGAAGTCTAGCAAACGTTCATAACCTATGAGATGATTGGCTATATCGCTTGGTGTGACTTGCTTCTGATTTTCTCTCATCTTTCTCTCAACTTGCCTAGTGAAGTCAGAGAAAACTGAGAAAATGCTAGTTATATCGTTCTTAACCAGATTCCGGTTCTGTGGGTCGGGGGTTCAAATCCCTCCGCGCTCGTTGAATTTAAAATTTACCAAAACTATACGCTGTAGGGGCAACTTATTAATTGTTCTTACGGCGTGTTTAATTTTGCCTAAGTCCTACTGTGATTCCTGTGTGGTTAGAGATCGTTTATCAACAATTAGCCGAGAAACTGCGAAAATAGGGATTCCTTTAAATAAGATAGAAGCGATACCGACGGGTTGGCTTCGCTAACGCAGGAGTTAAGTATAGTGCCGCGTGGAATCAGGAAAAACAGTAAAAAACCAGCAGAAAAAAATGGTTCTGGAGATTTACCACTTCTACAGTTAGCGCAAGCTGGCGATCGCTTGGATATTCCCGCAATGGAACAATGGCTGTGGGATGCTGCTTGTAAAATACGCGGTGCGACGGATGCACCAAAATTCAAAGATTTTATTCTGCCGCTAATTTTCTACAAACGGCTGTCTGATGTGTTTGATGATGAGTATGAAAAGTGCGCCGAGAAGTTTGGGGGTGGAGACTTAGCCCGTGCTTTCATTGAAGCAGATCATCAAGATGCAATTAAAAATAATCGTCAACCGATTGTGCGTTACTATGTCCCGCACCAATACCGTTGGGAGGCGATTCGCTTTCATCCTAAAGATGGCTTAGGGGAATTTCTGACAACGGCGATGCGGGAGGTGGCAAAGCGCAATCCTGGGTTATCGGGAACGCTGACACTGAAAGATTATAACGAGAAGCAAAGCAATCAGCGCGTTTTGGATGATGACCGTTTAAAGGACTTGATTGAAGTCATCAGTCGGCATCGGTTGGGGTTAAAGAATACCAATGCAGATGTTCTAGGGGAAGCCTATGAGTATTTGTTGCGGAAGTTTGCCGAAGGACAAGGGCAAAGTGCAGGGGAGTTTCTCACACCATCAGAGGTGGGTTGGTTGATTGCGGAAATTATTGACCCTGAACCCTACACGAAGATTTATGACCCCACTTGTGGATCGGGTAGGTTGTTGACTAAGCCGCGTCTGGTGTTCAACCGCAAACATCCAGGGGAAGAGAGTAAAGCACCTCGGTTATTTGGGCAAGAGTTGAACTGGACAACTTTTGCGATCGCTAAAATGAATATGTTTTTGCAGGATTTTACTGATACACAAAATTGAGATTGGGGATACATTCAGGCAACCTAAATTTACGGTTGACAAGAAGGTGATGCGCTTTGATTATGTGGTTGCTAATCCGATGTGGAATCAGGACAACTACAGCGCAGATGCTTACGAAGAAGATTCTTTTGAACGCTTTAAGGACGGAATTGCCTCGAAGTCTTCAGCAGATTGGGGATGGGTGCAGCATATTTGGGCATCGCTGAAAGATAACGGACGGGCGGCGGTTGTTTTGGATACAGGTGCAGTGTCTCGCGGTTCCGGGAGTCAGAACAAAAATCAAGAAAGGGACATCCGCAAGGAATTTGTGGAAAAAGACAGAGTTGAAGGGGTATTTTGCTACCTGAAAATTTGTTTTATAACACGACTGCGCCAGGGGTGGTAATTTTGTTAAATCGCCTGAAACCTTTGAATCATAAGGGTGAATTTTTGCTGATTAATGCTGCTGATTATTTTGTTAAGGGCGATCCGAAGAATATTTTGACAAAGGAAGGGATTAAGGCGGTTTGTGAGGTTTATCGCAATTGGGAAACGCGAGAGAAGCTGAGTAAAGTTGTTAAGTTAGAGGAATTGAGGGAAGCGGATTATAATCTTAGTCCGTCGCAGTTTGTGGATGTTAGCGATAAAGTTGTGCATCGGGCGATCGCGGATATTTTGACAGATTTGGCGGTAGCAAGACAAGACAGGGAATGGGCGGATAAAGATTTAGCTGAGGTGCTAGCAAAGTTGAATTTATAGGGTTTTTCATAGAAGGCGATGCCTACGGCTGGCTACGCCTACGCATTTGTTATTTCGGCGTACCCATTTGTTATTTCGGCGTACCCATTTGTTATTTCAGCGTACCCATTTGTTATTTCGGCGTACTCATTTGTTATTTCGGCGTACTCATTTGTTA
>NZ_JAVRBM010000123.1:0-19106 GCF_034531255.1 Nostoc sp. ChiQUE01b
CTCTACTACAGAGCGCCCTCTCTCTTCATACTCTTGTTTTGGCAAAGGTATTGAGGAACCATATTATTTCCACAGTGGTTTATCAGATAATCATTAGACCAATTATGACAAGCATCCCAATGTTCAGCAATATCTTCAATTAAAAAAGGTTGATATTGTTTCCAAATATCTAAAAATTGTTTTGTACTAGGACTTTTGATTTTTGAAATTGATTTACTAGCTTGAATTTTCATACAAACTCCAACATTTTTAACAAACTAATTTCCTCTTAACCTGGTAACCTGTCATCAACCAAGCTACCTTTAATGAAAGACATAAAATTCATTAGAGTCCTTCGAGAAGAGACTGCATGATAAAGAAAATGAGGTGCGATATTTAAAATAGTTGATAACATGTTTTTTTGTCTGAAAATATCTCGTATTTTAATATCGTAGAAAAACGATAATGATATATTTTCATCTACTGCTGTAACATAATGCCACCAAAAAGGTGGTATATAGAGCATTTCTCCTGGTTGAAGTATGACTTCAATTTTTTCTTCCCAAGGAAACTTTGGAAATAATTCTAAATTTAGGACATCCGGATTGACCTTACTAAACTCTGGTATGCCAACACTATTTTCAAGAGGCGGATAGAATGACAAATAATTTGAAGGTGGAAATAAAAGTATTCTTTTTCTACCTCGAATTTGAACAAAAATATTATGAAATCCGTCAAAGTGAAGGTTAGTAGTTGAAGAAAAGTTTTTACTTGAGAAACCTTGCCATAAGAAGACAACTGGCTTTCTATTTAAGTATTCTGGATAAGTTACATCTCCAACAATTTCAGGAAACCGCTCTTCAAAATATGCCTGAGGTAAATAACATCCTAAAAAATCATAATTATTCTTATTTTTATTAACTCTATTTTCTAGATAATCCTTTATATACTCTTGGTATTTCATTTCTTTTTCAAGAGTATCATAATCACCACCTTCACAAGCAAAGTTCTGATAATCATTAAAAAAATTTTTCGTATAAAAACGTACAGAAACCATATTGTTTCCACAGTGATTTATCAGATAATCATTAGACCAATTATTACAAGCATCCCAATGTTCAGCAACATCTTCGATTAAAAAAGGTTTATATTGTTTCCAAATATCTAAAAATTGTTTTGTACTAGGACTTTTAATTTTTGAAATTGATTCACTAGCTTGAACTTTCATAAAAACTCTAAAATCCTTACTTGCTTTCAGTGGAAGTTTTCTTTGATGGCTATTGCCATATAGATGGAATGAATGTTAATTTCACATTCATTTATAAATTATGAGAGCAGTTTTACGTTCAATTAAATTGGTGATAGAGTTAATTGACCGGAAATTTTCAAACTCCAAGTCTTCATTTTCAATGGCAATCTGGAACTCTTGTTCTACAAATAAAACAAGTTGCATGGCAAACATAGAGTTGACAAACCCCAGAGCAAAAATGTCTTCATCTTGCTGTAAGTTATGATTACCGAAAAATCTAGAAAGAAAAGTTTTGATTTGAGCTTGAATTTCATTCATTAGTCTTGATGTGTCCTATTTATTGATAGACATAAAACCCTTTACCACTTTTTCTACCATGTAATCCCGCATCTACCATTTTTTTGAGCAAAGAGCATGGTCTATACTTGCTATCGTTAAAGTTTTCGTACAAAACTTCGATAGAAAATAAAATTGTATCTAGTCCAATCAAATCTGCTGTTTCTAAAGGTCCCATTTTGTGACCAAAACAGCTTTTAAAGATTTTGTCTATATCTTCTGCTGTAGCGACTTGATCTTGCAACAGAAAAACAGCTTCATTAATAGTTAACATCAACACGCGGTTGGAAACAAAACCTGGTGAATCATTAACAATGATACATTCTTTACCCATCTGAGCCAGGACTTTTTTTGATGTCTCAATTGTTAGCTCAGAGGTATGATACCCGCGAATCATCTCTACCATCGGCTTCATTGGCACAGGATTCATAAAGTGAATACCAAGCACTTTATCGGCACGTTTGGTGACTGAAGCAATGCGAGTGATGGGAATTGCTGATGTATTGGCAGAGAATACACAATCTGCTGGACAAATAGAATCTAGTAGAGGATACACCTCTCTTTTAATATCCCATTTTTCGGTGACATTTTCAACTACAAAATCTGCATTTTCCAGAATTTTATAGTTTGTAGAAAATTCTATTTTTTCAATGATACCATCTGGAGTTTCTTGGCGATGCCTTTGGCTGACTTCGCCTACGCTTTTTTTGAAAAAACCCTGAAAGCGGATATTATTCCTAATTTCATGTTTAGCTTTATCCAGAATATCTTCAGAAATATCTATTAGGATAACTTGATGATCTGTTTGAGCAAGGTCTTGTGCAACCCCTATACCCATCACCCCTGCACCAACAACACCTACTGTTTGAATATTCATAACTTCAACTGATCTCCACTTGTAGATTCTTGTATTTAAAGTAGTATTGGCGTTAAAAGAGATCCGCGGGTAAAGGAATAGGATAACGATGCTCGTGAGCATAAAATCCCACCCAATCTATTTGCACTCCTGCTAACCAAAGCCTACCTAATGTTTTAAGTAAGAATGCTAAGTCTGGTTTTTTATCGTAAGAATATCTGAGAGAGGGTAAAATAATCTGACTGACTGCTGAATTATTTTCTATACATTGCAGCGCAAAGCTACCTAGAGTTTGCCCAGGGCCTACTTCCAATAAAATGGGATACTGTTTTTTCCACAACTCTTGCATACCTGGAGCAAACAACACAGGTTGACACAGATGCTTAACCCAATAATCAGGATTTGTAGCTGATGCTGCTGTTATCCAAGTTCCTGTAACGTTAGATATATAAGGAATTTTTGGTGGTTGGAGGTTAAATGTTTTTACCAACTCACGTAAGTCAGCAGTAGCAGCCTCCATCATCTGAGAGTGAAAAGCATGAGAAGTTTCCAGACGGCGACAAGCTAAACCTTTTTTAGTTAACTGTTGTTCTAAAACCTCTATAGCATCAGTTTCCCCTGCAATTACACGCATAGATGGGCCATTGACCGCAGAGAGTGAAAGTTTGTCATTGAGTAGGGGGGATATCTCTGTTTGTGAAAGTGGAACTGCAAGCATCGCTCCACCTGGCAACTTTTGAATCATTTGCGCTCTTGCGGCAATCAGTTTTAAACCCTCATCTAAAGATAAAACTTCTGCCAAAGTTGCTGCTACATATTCACCAATACTATACCCAATCATTGCCACCGGACGAATTCCCCAGGATATCAATAGCTGTGCTAAGGCATATTCAATGACAAAAATGGCTGGTTGAGCGAGGTGAGTTTGATTAAGTAAAGATGTTGCAGCCACCATCTTTGCATCGCCTGGTGTCTGGCTGCGACCTAACATTTTTCGTAAATCTAGGCCTGGAGAACTCTCTTGAGCCGACTGCTGGTCTTGTTGAGAAGCTCTGTGTGGATAGATTACATCTTGCAAATCTTGACCGAGAAGAGGTTTAAGAAATTCACAACAGTAGTCAACTGATGCGCGAAATGCGGGTTCAACTTGGTAAAGTTCCCAAGCCATGTTGACGTAATGAGTACCAAGTCCAGGAAACATAAAGGCTACAGGACGTTCTTCTGTTTCTTGGGTGTTAGTAAGTACCCGCTTTGGATCTTCAAGTGCAACCAGAGCATCTTCTATATCCTGACAAACAACTGTCCTTCGATGTTTAAAAGCCTGTTGTTCGCGTTGCAATGTATGAGCAACGTCCCGAAGGTTGAGGTCACGATGCTGTCTCAAATAATCTGCAAGATTTATAGTAGCAGTTTTTAATTCTGAGTCAGTTTTTGCAGAAAGTACTAATAACTGCCAAAGACGAGAAGGGCTATTAAGCATTTTTGACAAACTCCAAATTTCTCACTCAATCAATCACTTATGGTCGTAGGATAATTAAGCGCTGAGACCATAATTCTATAAATTCATGAATGATGTCTTTAGCTTTTCCTTCTTTTGTATCACCATATTGATTGAGGAGGCTTTCTATAGTCTTATCACTATTTGCTAACGTCAAAATATGAAAAATTTCGGCTGATACTTCTACTTGAGATTCTTTTTCATAGCTATTCTTAATATAGAAGTAATTTTCCAACTTTTCATCTGAATCAAACTTCTTAACCTGATGCAACGAAATATGAAGGGGAAGAAAAAGTCTAAGAGACATATAGTTCCACCATGATACATCCTTTTTTGCTATCAGGTAATCTCCCACAACGGTATAGTCTAATCCTGTAGTTAAAAAACAAACTATAGCATCTTCAACCGAATCTACAATTGGTTCAGCATTGTTATTGAATGACGTATTAAGCAAAATCGGAACACCTGTCAATTTTTTAAAAGAATCAATTAGGTTCCAATATCTTTCGTTTGTTTTCCGCGATACAGTTTGTATTCTTGCTGTTCCATCAACATGAGTCACCGCCCCCAATAGGTTGCGTTTTTCTTCTAGAACATTAACCACAAATATCATAAATGGAAGCTGTTTTTGATTATCTGGAACTTCAAAAAAGTCATGCACATCCTCTTCTAAAACAGACGGAGCGAAAGGTCTATAGCCTTCCCGCTTTTTAATCATTTTGTTAATACGACTTTTATTTTCTTCCGGACGAGGATCTGCAATAATACTTCTATTTCCCAAAGCTCTAGGTCCAAATTCAGATCGACCTTGAACCCATCCCACAACAGAACCGTTTGCTAATAACTTTGCTGTCTGTTCGGGAACATTGTCCAATTTCTCGAAGGTAATAAAATCTTGCCATTGCATCAATTGGTTCAAAATAGAGGAGCAACTCCCGATATCTGTTCCCCAGTAAACATGCTCAAGCTTAGAAGGCTTATTAGCCATTGGATTAACCTGATAGTAGGCATAGAAAGCTGCCCCTAAGGCACAGCCAGCATCATGAGCAGCAGGCTGAACAAATACATTTTCAAACATTCCAGAGCGCAATATTTTCCCATTAAGAGTACAATTGTGAGCTACTCCTCCTGTGAGACAAAGATTTTTATAATTGGTTTCTTGTTTTTGGTGTTGAATCACATGAAAAACTATATTCTCTAAGGCTTCTTGGAGTGATGCAGCAATATCCTTATGAGTTTGTGTGAAAGGTTCTCCTTTTCGGCGTGGTATGCCTAAATCAAAAAGTGAGATTATCCTATTTTGGTGAATTTCATAATCTCCGTTGGGAAGTAATGTATAGAATGTTTGGAGTAAGTCTCTATACTTTTTTGGGTTTCCATAAGGAGCTAATCCCATCACTTTATATTCATCGAATTGGCGGTAGCCCAAAAAAGATATTATGTCAACATAGAAACTACCAAGAGATTTCGAGATAGGGATATCAGTTATTTGCTTAAGCATTGTCCCCTTACCTTCAAAAATCATACCAGAACTATTCTCTCCCCGTCCGTCGAATGTGGTAATGAGGCTACTTTCATAACCAGAAAATGCAAAAGCGCTTATTGCATGTGCATAGTGATGAGGAACAAAATAGAACTTATCTGGATCTATTTCACAGCCTAATCCTCTACGGAAAAGATTCTGAAAAAAGGTTATTGGCTCAATTGTCGTTAACTGGGCATTCTTTAAAAAAAGTAGTTTAAGCCATGTTTTAGCGTATTCCATTGAGCTATAAAATGCAATCAAGTCTACGTCCTGTAGTTGTACGCCATAACTATTTAAGCAGAAACGCAATGATTCCAAGGGAAATTTATTTGTATGCTTGATTCGATTGAGCCTTTCTTCCTCAATTGCACAGACTATTTTTCCATCTTCAACTAAAACACACGCTGCATCGTGAAGAAAAACATCAGAATATCCATGTCGCTCTTCGAAAATAAGCTCAAATCCTCCAGTAAAACCTAAAACTAGCATTCTATTTATCCCCGTAGTATGAAATTAAAAACCTTCAGATGTATTAATAACCGCCTGAATATTGTCGAGACATTCGTGGTAAACATCTCAATTAAATTATTTTTAATACAAGTTGCTTCATAAATAATTTTTTTGTTTTTGACGCGCTTCTATTTGCTTTTGCACGCGATCGCGTATTTTCTTAAAAGATAATTTTTCCTCTGTTATTTGACTTAAATACTGTGCCAGTGAGTAAATAGTTGGGTTTTGAAATAGAGTAACAACTGATATATCTCGCTGCAAAATTGCACGCAGTTTATGATTAACCTGAATCATCAGTAGTGAATGCCCACCCAGGTCAAAGAAATTATCATGAATACCTACTTTATCTAGATGTAGCACCTCTTGCCAAAGCTTTGCTATTTGCTGTTCCATTTCCGACTGGGGTATTTCATAAATAGTCGTCAATATTGGACGCAAGGCTTCTGGCACAGGTAATGCACGACGATCTACTTTTCCGTTAGGCAAAAGTGGTAAGGTGTCTAGGAGTATGAAAATACCGGGTATCATGTACTCAGGTAAGAGTTCTTTGAGATAGTTTCGCAATTCACTAATTGTGGGTATTTCGTCTGACAAAGAAACAATATAGGCCACCAATTGCTGAACACCTGGTTTATCTTCTCGCGCCAAAATAACAATTTCCCGCACTGCTGGATGTTTGAGCAATGCATTCTCAATCTCACCTAACTCAATCCGAAATCCTCTCATTTTGACCTGATGATCAATTCGCCCCAAGTACTCTAAATTTCCATCTGGTAGACAACGGCCTAAATCTCCAGTTTTATATAGTCGTGAGTTAAGTTGATTATTGAGCGGGTTAGATATAAACCGTTCCTTTGTTAACTCTGGTCGATTTAAATAACCTCTAGCCAAACCAGCACCACCAATATAAATTTCTCCTGGGACACCAATTGGTACAAGTTGTAATTTAGTATCAAATAGATAAATTTGTGTATTGGCAATGGGACGGCCAATAGTTACCCTGTTATCTCCTTTATTTACTTGAGCAAATGTAGAATAGGTCGTGTCTTCAGAGGGACCATAAAGATTCAAGACTTTCTGAATATGATGATTTTGATAAATCTGCTGCACAAGTTGATTTTGCAGTGGTTCACCAGCAAGATTAACTGTCCTGACTGAAGGGGGTAAACCATCTACTTGTAATAATTCTGCAATGATGCTTGGGACTGTATTAACCAAGCTTACCTCAGCAACCAATGAAGGTAAGTGCAAACCATTCTCGACAAGAATCACTCTACCACCCCAACTCACAGGAACAAACAGTTCAAATACTGACAAATCAAAGCAAATAGAGGTTGATGCTAAAACTCCAGCAAGGTCATCATCTGTAAAAACTTCTCTTGCCCATGTTAATAAAGCAACACAACTTTGATGTTCTATAGCAACACCTTTTGGTATACCTGTAGAACCAGAAGTGTAGATGACATAAGCTAGATGATTAGGTTTTACTTGACTCAACAGATTTTCTGTATTCTGTTGGCTAAGTAATTGTGAATCTCTATCGATACAGACAACACACACATTCGATTTAGCAAACAATTCAACTAGATGGCTTTGAGTCAGCAGTACCTTGCTCTGACTGTCTTCTAGCATGAAAGTTAAGCGTTCCTGGGGATAGGCTGGATCTAGTGGTACATAAGCCCCGCCTGCTTTTAAAATAGCCAACAATGCAATCAGCATTTCTGGGCTGCGCTTCATACAGACACCTACAATTACTTCTGGCTTTACCCTTAGTTCTTGTAAGTAGCGTGCTAGCTGATTTGCTCGGTCGTTTAACTCCTGATAGGTTAATTGTTGGTTTTCAAAGACGACTGCGATCGCATCTGGTGTTTTTTCTACCTGTGCTTCAAACAATTGATGAATGCACTTGTCTTGAGGATAATCTGTCTTGGTATCATTCCACTCAACTAATAATTGCTGTACTTCAGATGGTGTTAGTAATTGCAAGTCTGAAATTCGTTGTTGGGGATCGCTAACTATGCTTGACAGTAAAGTCTGGAAGTGTCCCAGTATTCGGGTAATAGTATCTGCATTAAATAAATCCGTGTTGTACTCGCAAGTTGCAATTAACCCTTGCTCGGAATCCTCCATAAACAATGTCAAATCAAACTTAGATGTCCCGTTGTAACCTTCTTCATAAGTAACTGATACGTCCGATAGGCTTATATTGGGTTTTGGAACATTTTTGAGAACAAACATCACTTGAAAGAGTGGGTTGTAGCTCAAGTCTCTGCTTGGTTGTAGTTCTTCTACTAGCTTCTCAAAAGGTAAGTCTTGATGAATGTATGCTTCTAAAGCTGTTGACTTTACCCGCGCTAGTAACTCCTGAAAACTCAGGTCGCCAGATAAGTCTGTACGCAACACCAAAACATTGACAAAAAATCCGATTAGCGACTCAACTTCTGCTCTGTTACGATTGGCGATTGGCGAACCTACTAAAATATCAGTTTGACCTGTATAGCGATACAGCAAGGTTTTGAAGGCTGTAAGCAAGGTCATAAACAGAGTTACTCCCGAATGACGGCTCAAATTTTTTAGCTCTTTTGTCAGAGTTTGGGAAAGAACTAATTTCGCTTGAGCGCCGTTGAAGGTTTGAACTGGCGATCGCGGCCGGTCTGTTGGTAAATTCAGTACAGTCAGCTCACCACTTAACTTTTGTTTCCAATAGGTAAGTTTTGGTTGAATGCGATCGCTATCAAGCCATTTTTGTTGCCAATTGACAAAATCTCCATATTGAATGGGTAATTCAGGAATTGGCGTACCCCTTTGGGGAAGCAAGCTAGCAAGAGCGTCTGTCTGCGACACGCTGCGCGAACGCAGAGAGAGTTTGTCTGTTGAGAATGCTTCATATAGTGCAGTTAGTTCTTTAATCAGAAGACCAATAGACCAACCATCTGCAATTATATGATGCAGAGTGACCAATAATTGATAGTTCTTATCATCTAATTGTAAAATTTTAGTACGCAAAAGCGATTGAGCAGATAAGTCAAATGGCTGCTGTGCGAATTCTATAGCCAAACGTTGTGCTTCTTGAGGACTCTCGCTTTCTGATAATACACGCAAATCTTCAACCGCCAAAGTAAAAGGTGGCGCTTGATTTATAACTTGGGTTGGTTGTCCATCGGACACTGTAAAGCTTGTCCGTAAGACTTCGTGCCGTCTAATAATCTCGTTAAGACTATCTTCTAAAGCTGTTAAGTTAATGCAACCTTTGAAGTTAATAACTATAGGAATATTATATGTAGGAGTATCGGGAGTTAGCTGATTGATAAACCATAATCCCTGCTGGGCAAAGGATAGAGGATAAATAGATGTGTTTTTATCTTGTTGGGTAAGGGATATTGAGGGTATTACATCTGTTGTCAGTTGAGCGAGGATCTTTGTAGCTAGCGTGAGCGTACTCATCCCTTCAAAAAAGTCTGCTACCGATACTTCTACTTCTAAATCAACCTCAATCCGGTTTTTCAACTCAAATACTTTTAAAGAATCAAGTCCCAGCGTGCTTAATGGTTCTTGTGGATTAATATCATCTGTTGCAATTGAAAGTACTCTCGCCAAAAGTTCAATCAGATATGATTCTAGAATCGGTTGACACTCCCTTGGGGAAAGCGCCAAAAGTTCAGAACGCTGTAATTGAGTTTCGTTTCTGGCAATATCACTAATCTTGAGAATGTCACTTTCAACTACATTCAGTTCACCATTTTGAAACTGAGCGCGAGTTGCACGACGTTGAATCTTACCACTGGAAGTTTTAGGTATACTACCTGGTTTAATTAAAAGTACGCCATAAACTTGTACTTCATGTTCATCAGTAACTGCTTGCCGAATTGCACTAACTACTTCTGCTAAATTTGGCTTGGCGCGAAACTCTAATTCTTGTACAACTACCAGCCTTTCTTCGTTGTTAACCTCTAGTGTAAATGCTGCATTAGCACCGGAACGTAAGGATGGATGGCTGTGTTCTGCGGTTAATTCTATATCTTGCGGGTAAAGATTGCGACCGCGAATAATAATTAAATCTTTTGCTCTACCTGTAATGAAAAGCTCACCATTGTCCAAAAAGCCTAAGTCACCAGTCCGTAAAAAGGGCCCCGGACTTCGTCCCGCTTCGCTAACTTTTGTGTCTTTCAGATAGGCATGGAATGTTTGCTCTGTTTCTTCTGTTCGATTCCAGTAACCCTTACCAACACTGAAGCCAGATACCCAAATTTCCCCAACTTCATCTGATGAACAGCGAGTTAATGTTTCAGGATTAACAATGACAATTTGCTGTTGAGGAATAGTTTGACCGCAACTGACAAAGGTTTGGATATCTTGACTCTGGGGAGTTGCTTCAACTATCTGGTTTTGTGAAAGTGCAGATTTCTCTATAGTTTTTACCTGAGCTAAGGCTGTTTTGCTCCCACCAGAAACTATCAAAGTTGCTTCCGCCATACCGTAACAGGGGTAGAACGCTTCTGAACGAAAGCCACACTCTGCAAAGGTGGTTGCAAATAGTTCAAGAGTATCTTGCCGGACTGGTTCAGCACCGTTAAACGCGACATTCCAACTACTCAAGTCAAGAGTTTCTTTTTGTTCTTGAGTAATCCTTTGAACACATTGTTCATAGGCAAAGTTGGGGCCACCACTCGTTGTGCCTTTATAGCGGGAAATTGCTTGCAACCAGCGGTAAGGTCGTTGTAGGAAAGATGCTGGCGACATTAAGATACAAGGAAAAGCACCATATAAAGGTTGCAGAATCCCACCAATCAACCCCATATCATGGTAAACAGGCAGCCAGGATACAAACTTGCTGCTGGGTGAATGTTCCATGAGTTGGTAAGTTACAGCGGCATTGTGCAGCAGGTTACCATAACTGAGCATGACTCCCTTTGGCGTGCCTGTAGAACCTGATGTATATTGCAGAAAGGCTAGGGTATCCCCATTGATTGCAGGTTGTTGCCAAGAATCTTCTATACCCTGTGCGATGTTGTCAGTTGTCAGCCAGTGAAAATTTCCCTGTTTTGTTTCAGGTGTGAGTATTGATTGTAATGTGGGGAGCATTGCTGTGGTGGTGAGAGCAATACTTGCCTGTGCATCTATGCTAATAGCTTGTATTCTGGGCGTTTTACGTTGATTGCGAGGTGGATAAGCTGGAACTGCCACTACCCCAGCATATAGACAACCGAAAAATGCTATCAGGTAATCCAGCCCAGAAGGATACAGTAATATGGCACGCTCACCGCTCAAACCAAGAGCTTGGAGTTGAGCTGCTACAGCCCGACTACGCCGATCCAATTCATGGTAAGTCAGGGTTAATTCGTGAGTCTCTCCATCTTCAAGGAAAGTAAAAGCTTGTCTGTGCGGCATCTTGAAACTGCGATCGCGCAGAATATCAACGATTGTTGCACACTGAGAGGGAATTTCTGGAAATTTATTGATAATTTGGGTCATTATTATGCCTTAGTTAATCAGATGCAGGCAAACAATAGTTGCAAAATTAATATCACACTCACTCCTGGCTGAACAAGGGTTTGAGTCCGTTGTTGTGGGTATCTTAGTTTAAAAATCCACTTAAATACAGCAAACCTTAAACAGACCAAATAATTACTAATTCGTAATTAGTAATTAAGAGGGTACAAGCCTCCACCAAAATCTCTTAGAGGCTTGGTTTTCAATCAGTAGAGGGTACAAGCCGCTACTGATTGCAACTACGAATTACGAATTATCAATTACGAATTACTTTGACATACCTCTTTCTTACTCAAGGTGGTGTTTTTAGAGAATTATTTAATTCAATTGGGAAAACTCTTAAACAAACCTCAATTGCTCTAGGGAAGACAGGGCGAAATTAGTAAGTCAGCAATGCAAGCTTTGATATTGCTAGTTATTTTCATTTAGACTTTCTTACATTACTAGGGAATGTGGCATTTGGCAATCCTGTAATTAATAGCAAATAATTATCAATATTTGAAATATGTGTCATTTTAGACTATATATCAAAATATTCTATGACTTTTGATAGATGTCAACGGCTGGAAACAGTCAGCGACTTTCAAGGATAGTCCAATGGCTCAGATTTTAATTGGGACTGTGCGATCGCCTGACGACAACGCTCAATGCTGGGATCTCCCGCAAATACTCGCCTATTTAGCTGATGAGCCATTTCTATCATATCCCTACTTGGTAGCCAGGGAAAAATCACTATATCCCCAGATGCCGAAAACATCTTGATTAGCTGTTCAATCAGCTGCTCCTTTAAATCTGATTCCGGAAAGATAATCACAGTTTTCGCCCGTTCAATTAACCAATCATGATCCCAGTCATCGGAGGTAATGGCAATGGCAAGAGCCGCAAAGGGTATGCGCTCGATGAATTGTGGTGAAGCTGTATCACCACAGAAGACAAAATGTTGCTTTTCTAGTAAAAACCAACTTGACTGAATTTCATTAGGATTCACAACAACAGGTGAGACTGAGGATGACGTTGCTATAGTCACCTCTAAAGCTGGTGTTTCACCATTAACCGGCTCCTTGGGAATGATAGCCAGGATTTCCGGCTTCTTAGAAGTGAGTGGTTGTGATGGCTCAGGCAAAGCAGGAGTAGAGATAGACTGTGATTTCTCGTCCTCAATTACTTGACGAATACTCTTATGAGTTATGGTTTCGCCTTCCTGAGCACGTTGTAGAAATTCCTCGCGGACGTTTTGTGGAGTTGATGGTGCTGCCAAAAGATAGAGCGCAGACGTGGCAATATCTATTTGTGCAAAATTTGCACGTTCAGCCAATGTTTCATAAACGTTAATAAAATTATAAGCTGTCCGTCGGCTCCAACCAAACTCAGCTTTCAGCCAAGTCTCAAACTGTCCGTGTTTGAGCCGAGAACGCACGTCAACCAGCTTTTGACCAATTTCCCAGATATCCTGTGCGGAACGTCGTAAGCGCTCCTTAATTTCTCCTGTTCGTTGCTGAACAACAATTCGCTGTTCAGAATCCAAATTTTCATAGTCGAAGCCTGTGACTACTTCGCTCTGTTTTTTTAACTTGCTCACAATTTATCTAAACTATTTTGTACACAAAATTTATCATAGTTAATTATGAATTGATTATCATCCGTGAAAAGTTAAATTTAAATGTTTTTTGTCAATACGTCTAAATATAGAAATAAATTTATTGAAAGCGCCATAGCGCAAGCGCATAAGATGCAGAGGTATAAGGCAGTAAGTCTTTCCTGTGTGCCCTATACCTCTGCTCCCCATTCCCTTTGTGGGCATAGTTTTTCATAACAAGAATAATAATCACGCTCAAGAAGGAGAAGAATGAGGAAAGATGTGAAGTAAGTTGCTTGATATTTTCTAAACTTAATGATAATCTTTATTATTAAGTAAATTCAGCAGATCAAAAAGTTTTCCAAAGGTCTTACCAGCCCTTGATTTGGGATGGGCAATACAATCCTCTAAAATCACCTTAGAATCTACCTGTTGGCTAACTTTGTTATGGATTGACTGAAGAGCGATCGCATATTGCGGGTGCTTTGCGCCATCGCAACCACTGATCATTGCCAGTTTTCCAAACATGGGCACAAACCCTGATTCTTTTTTAGTTTGCAAAGCTTTTGAATCTAGTGAATTAACTTTATTGACAATGACAAAAAGTAAAAACTAGCTTCTAATACCAAAATTATGCATAGTTCAACTTAAGTAATATTCCTAACTAGTGGCACAACACCTGTGGAAGAAGTAATCTATTACACTTCCAACAACTCCATTTGTTTTAGTACAGGTAAATAGAGTTTAGCCAAAATAGTTTCTAAGGCATAACTTTTAGATACTAAGAGTTAACTTTCCACACATGGGTTCCTGAGCAAGGCAAATCTCTTTATCTAGCTAGAGTCTAGATTTGAGTCCAGCAAGAAAAATCAAAGCTGAGAATTAGTTGCTATGCAAACAACGTCACCCCAGGTAAGCGTGGATGATTTTTTTCTAGAAGTAGATCACATTTTTGTCTGTACGACCAAAGACACTGAAAGCATCTCAGTTCTTCAAGAACTTGGTCTTCACTGCTCTAATCAGGCGGTGCAACATTTCAAACAAGGAACAGCCTCAAAAATAATTTTTTTTGAGAATACCTATCTTGAGTTAATTTGGATAGAAGATAAACATTTAGTGGAACAGCAGTCTGTAAACACAGGCGTTCATACACTAAATCGTCTTCATGGGCAGCATACAAGAGCATCACCCTTTGGTGTCGCTCTACGTAGGAAGTTTAATCATGGCAACTTGCGATCCCATTCAACTTTATACTGGTCTGAGTGGATGCGATGCCTACGGCGGGCTACGCCTACGCAGATGTCTATTAGTTTTGCAGCAGAAAATCTTGTAAATCAGGAAGAACCTTTTTGCTTTATGATTCCTGACAGTATTGCTCTGACAGCTTGGCTTGATCCATCATTAACAGCGCATCAGAAGTTAATTTCTCATCCCTTGGGTGTAAAAAAACTAACGAGCGTAAAAATCACAATTAATAGCGACAAACATTTGACTGATGCTATGACTCTGCTTAGTACACATAGTGCTGTCGCTATTGAACGAGGGGAATCTCCACTACTAGAGTTGACCTTTGACGAGGGTATCAGAGAAAAAAATCTTGATGCACGACCAATTCTGCCAATTTTGTTGAAATATTGAAGAAGAATGCAGAATTCAGAACAAGAAAGTGGGGGATTCAGACCCGCCACTACGACAGTTGACCACTAAACATGCAGATTTAGTGGGGGACTTAAACCCCTTTATTTATTCGCTTTATCATTCAGAATTCAATTCTGTTAGCGGATAGCTAAGGTTTAGCCCATTCTGGCTCCTGAATTCTGTTTTGTTAAAACATAGCCTGATAACATCACTGTCCAAAAGAATGTGAACTGAGGTATTACTATGGCAACAATGGGAAAGTATTGCAAAGCTTACTCTTTGAAAAAATTACGTGAGTTCAGTCAGTGGACTGAGTATGCTGAAAATGCAAAAAGAGAAAACAAATCAGTTGAGGGTAAGGAAGTCGAAAGTAATAGAGAGTTAACTAATGATGACTTTCTTTACCTACAAGAAAATTACGTAGTGACTGATGGGATTTTCAAGGATGAGAATATCATTTTTGACAATATAACTCCCGAATGGAAAGAGTTTTGCCACAAAACCTTAGCATTTGAGATTCCAGTCTACGAGCCAGTAAAAGTACAAGCATCAACAAATCAAAACAAAAGTGATTCTTAAGAGGGAGACATCTGTATGAATGAATTAGTGCAACGTTTGTCATCCGGGGAACATCCTGTTGAAGCAAGCTTACGACCCGAAAAAACAGCTACAGCACTGAAAGAAAGTATTGACCGAGGGTACGTACATATCAAATTCATGAATACTAGCGGAGGTACTGATTTAGGTGTCAGACTCGACCCAGAAGCATCTAATTTGCAAGAAGCTGACTTTGAGCATCAAACAGGGAGGGTTCATCTGGTTGGGAACTTGACATTGAATTACGTGAAAGTTCGATGTATTGCAGATATTGAACTGGCAAGTTTAGAAGGTAAGGGACATCTTGAAGCAGTGGAATCGTGAGATTTCCCCGTGCAAATTATTGAGGTTGATGGATCTTCTTGTAGTAAAGTACTGGATTATCAAATCTTAGAAAACATAGCCAATTAAATACCACGGAGATAAATTATGTACCAAGACGACAAAGAAGACACAACAATTTACAAAGTTGTAGTCAATCATGAAGAACAGTATTCCATTTGGCCTGCTGACAGAGAAAACGCACTCGGCTGGAAGGATGCTGGCAAAAGTGGTTTGAAACAAGAATGTCTAGATTACATTAAAGAAGTTTGGACTGATATGAGACCACTTAGCCTTCGCAAGAAAATGGAAGAAGCTGCTGGAGGTAAATCATAACACATTTGATTTTTCGTAAAGGTTGTCCAAGGTTAAGAGTGAAGGGTCAAAAAACTCTGGACTCTTGACCGAAGCAACAGAAATTCGACATGAAAGTATGACAACTGCACAAACATTTAACTCCTGGCTAACATATACCAAACCTAATCCTCATGCTTCAGTGCGTTTATTCTGCTTTCCCTATGCAGGTGGTAGTTCTATCATTTTTCGCACATGGGCTGAGAGTCTACCTAAAACTGTCGAAGTTTGCTCTATTGAACTTCCTGGACGAGGAACCCAGATGAAGTCAGCCCCATTTTCGCGGCTAAAACCTCTTGTCGGTGCGATCGCCCAAGCGCTGACAAGGAATCAGTTTGCTCCCGCCTTGCTTCCACATTTAAACAAGCCATTTGCCTTCTTTGGTCACAGCATGGGAGCAGTTGTCAGTTTTGAGCTAGCCCGTTTACTCCGCAAACAGTACGGTCTTGAACCAGTACACATGTTTGTTTCCGGCCGCCGTGCTCCACAAATTCCCGATCCAGATCCACCTATCCATGCTCTCAGTGAACCTGAGTTCATAGAAGAACTACGCCGTCTCAATGGTACTCCCGAAGCACTACTGGAAAATGCCGAATTAATGCAACTTCTTGTCCCAATTCTACGAGCAGACTTTGAAGTTCTAGAAACCTATGTATATACTACTGAGCCACCACTTGATTGTCCTATTACTGCTTTTGGTGGCTTACAGGATCAAGAGGCTAATTGCGATGAACTTCAAGCTTGGCGCGAGCAGACAAATGCTGCATTCTCACTACAAATGTTCAAGGGCGATCATTTCTTTTTACACTCAGCCCAATCACTCCTGCTACAGTCACTTTCTCAAGAACTACAGCAAATTACCAGTAAAATAGACCGTTTACAGGAAAATTCTGATTGACTCTGTATTATTCTTGATTTTGCTTTGCATTTCTAATTTGTAGAATGTATTATCCACTAAGATTTGTTCAATCAGTATCTACAAAATCCTTAAGCAGAGCGCAAATAAAAATCTCACCTAGTTGAGGAAGAATTCAGAACAACAAAGTGGCAGATATACTACGGGATCTTGCTACAGAATCGCAGCTAATTATAGACTGCTAAATTTCTCCTACCAGAGAGTTTACTTGAACGATTTAGCGCAGTATTTCACACTTATTCATCCGCTCTTCGGGTTCGACATTAGGATTCCAATTCATACTGAATAATGATTACTGAATTCTGTTTTAATCAACTAAATACAATACTTTGAAGGCATACCTTTACAAATTTTTTACTTCCGCTTAAGGGTTAAGCGATATTGAATATTGTTGGTACAAGAAATTTGTCAATTAGGATTGTATATGAGTGCCTCTCCTTTATTGGGAATAGATTCTAAGACTCTTAAGGGATTTAAAAGACAACAAAAGTATTTTCCTTATCGGTATGCTCTAGTTCGCAGGTATTTACCTAAATTTGTCAATAAATATCAACAAATATATGCTGCTCAACTAGTAGATTTTACTGTTTTACCTTCAGCGGAGATATTTAATACTAGTACATTGCAAACTGATTTTTATGAATTCTTTACTGAGATAGTATGCGACACTCCTGGTAATACAACTTATGCAAAATATCTGAAAAAGACTTTCACAGAAGTTCCAAATCAAGCTCTCAATCCAGAATCTTTAGGTACAGAGATAATTGATGATGAATATTCATCTGTTGTCTACACTTGGAAAGCCAACATTCTCCATGAATTAAAGTTGGCATTAGATTTTGTAAACTTTTATAACTTAGGCAAAAATATTTTTGATTTTCCTCAATGTTTATTAGAGTCTTTTAAGAATACAAATATAAAAAAAATTCCTTTACGCGATGTCAAACTGCCATATCCAGCTTTTTATTTACATTTTGGTTTGCAAAAAGATTTAGAGTTAGAACTTGGACATGTAGTCAACAGTGAATTTTTATGTTCGTTGTCAACAAAAAGTAAGCAAATAAATAAATATTACTTGGAGGGGGTATATGTAAAAGAAATAGCTAGTGGTGGTTTTGAATTAGCATTAATTGGTTCTCCAGAATTTCCAGTTTTGAGTGATAGTTGGCTGGAGTATCCGACCGAAGCGCTTTCTGTAAGAATTCCTTTAATTAATCCAGATATAACTATTGGGGAAGCTTTAGACTGGGAGATAATAGATACTTCTGCCTCTCATAAAAAAGCCATATTTCATTATCTAGATGAGAATAATTTACTTGATAAAATTGATGTTGATTTTAATATAGAATTCTTGAACGATTTTTTATTCTATGAATTTGAAGAATTTCATGATCATAAGTGTTATAAATTTATATTAAAAATTTTAAAGTTAGTTATCAATGCTATATTTTACACAACTAATTATCGGTTTACTGAAGAAATTTCAGAACAAATACCTGGATTTATTCCCAATAATTTGCGTAAAGAATTAGAATCAGATGATGCAAATACAAGGAGTAAAGCACTTTTAAAAATAGATAAGCAGGGATATTCGCTAGTTAAAATGTGTGGTAAGCGTAGTTGTCGAACAGGAGTTTTTTCGAGTGACGAGATAGGTAAAGTTGATAACTTTCAACAATCAGAAGTGGTCAGTATTACTGAACCTAAAAGGCAGTTTAGTAGTTACCACAGAAGAAGGCATTACCGTCTTTGTCCTATAGGCAAGAATCGTAGCGAAGAAGCATTAATTTGGGTTGAGTGTGCTTATGTACAAGGCGCACTTCCATATAAAGAGGGTTTGCGAATTTATGAGTTTGGTCAGCCAGAGATATCTGGTACAAATGTAGATAATTTGGATGGAAAAATCCTTAATAATAAGCAAATTTTGGAGATTAGGGATATGTTTGGGTTAGGAATTGCTACTATTAGTGAGATTGCTAATCTTTATAAACTGCCGGAAGAGATTATTGAGCGGATTATAGTTAAGGGGAGACAAGAAAATAATATATACTAACATACTTGTCATATATTCTGTAACTAGGCGTAAATAGAAGGTTCGTGCAACCAGGGGCAACCCTCACTGAAATGCTTAACCAGTAGGGGTTACAGCCATTTTCTTTGATGATGATTGACCCCAGTTTTGTCCCCTCAAATATAAGTAAACTTAATATAGCAATCCTAAGTCATTTATGAGAAAACACCATATTGATGAAGTTTAGGAA
>NZ_JAVRBM010000124.1:0-5606 GCF_034531255.1 Nostoc sp. ChiQUE01b
CCTCATTTAGTGAAGGACAAATCCCCTCATTTGGTGGCAGTGGTGGACAAATCCCGTTCGCTTAATAGAATCCTTGCGAAAATCAGCAGATAGATAAATAGAAAGGAACTCTTCAGTACATAGTATGCTAGTACAGCTTGGCGCAAATAAACATATTATTCGATAAACCAGAAAAGCGTGTATTATCGCTGATGTGCCTTCTGCCTGATTGTACTAGTTTGCTATTTTACGTCCTGAAACTATTATTAGGTAAAGGTTTAGGGGATATTTTCTGTTAGTTTGACGGTAAGATTATTAAAGTCTTTATTTTAGAGATATTTTGGGTTTCGCAAATTCATAATTGGTATAAGAAGTACTGAAGATCCAATAATTTTTCAACTAAAAATAGGAGAATTAGTGCCAATGGAAGCATCTGCTGTCAATCCCATTAATGGTGGAATTAACCCCTTAAGTGTAGGTGGTGCTAGCAACCTATATAGCGGTAATTCCTTTGCTGCCAATGACAGTTTGTCTGCTGCTAAGGGCAGCCTGTTGACGGGTGGTAGCAATCTGTTATTAGGTAACGGTAGCAATCCGATTCCAGGTGGCGGTATTAACCCGTTTGCAGGTGATGCTGGCAGTGGGCTTCAGAAATTAATCTTTGAGCGATTAAAGTTAGTTTTGGGTGATAACTATTTCAAGGGTATTGACAACACATTAGCAGGAGGTAGTAACCCGTTTGCAGGCAGTGGTTATCCCATTCCAGGTGGCGCTACCAACCCATTTGCAGGTAACAGTAATCCGATCGCAGGTGGCGCTACCAACCCATTTGCAGGTAACAGTAATCCGATCGCAGGTGGCGCTACCAACCCTTTTGCAGGTAACAGTAATCCGATCGCAGGTGCTGGAAGTCTGCTTCAACAATCGCCTTTCGATCCGTTGAAAGAAGTTCTTGGTAATAATATATCCTTTAGTAATGCTAGCAATACATCTAATGCTGGTAGCCAAAGCTTTAATAAGGACAACGCACCAGTTGGTAATGGTAACAAAAACTTTGGTAATAATAACGCAACTATTGGTAATTTTAACTCAGATTATGGCAGTAACAGCGCAACCATTGGAAATGGCAACTGGAACTTTAATAATGACAACGCAACCATTGGTAATGGCAACTGGCTATTTGGCAAGAATAACACAACCCTTGGTAACGGTAACTGGTATTGGGACAACGGAAGTAATAATGCAACACTAGGTAATGGTAATTGGCACTTTGGCAGTGACAACGCAACCATTGGAAACGGCAATTGGGACTTCGGCACTGATAACACAATTATTGGTAATGGTAACTGGGTTTTTACCAATGGAAATGAAATTATTGGTAATGGCAATTGGTTAACAAAAACTGACAACACAAAAATTGGAAATCTCAACAATACCAGCAGTTTAGAGCTATCCCCGCAAGGGATCAAAACTGATGTTAACAATCTGATTGACTCTCTGATAGGTAAAATAGGTCAAAATTTTCTTGGGTTAACAGGAGATTTTGATGAATCAAGTAGCCAAACATTTAACCGCCTCATCTCTTCTAAAAGTGTTGGTAATGACACTAATATATCTAACGATATTGAGCAACTTTTAGCATTACTCCGCCCAATTCAAGGAAATTTCATCAATTATCAGCCTGTGCAAAACCCTCAGCCTGTCCCAGAATCTGCTTCTTCAGTGTCATTGGTAGTTATGGGACTGGTATGTTTGTTGTTGTCACTGTTCAAAAAACAACAACACTGTTAACGTATAGTCAGGGACTGGGAACTGGGGACTGGGTGAAAAGTCTTTTTGTATCTAAGTTTTATCATCTGTTGATGTCCTAATCACTAAGGCTTTTGTTGTAAATTCAATTGTTCTATAGGAGTCCGATTTGATTTATGAAAAAATCTAAGTATCGGTAGGGTGTGTTATGGCGTAGCCTAACGCACCTAAATCGTTAATTGGTGCGTTACGCCAAAGGCTAACGCAACGCCAGTTCGTTCAAGTCGGGAAACCCGCCCACACGAGTGGCTCCCCTATGTGTATTTCAGAAATCAAATATGAGTCCTATAGGCTTAATGGCACTAAGATAAACCCAAAGTATTGTGTTGCCTCGTTGCCAGCCTCTAGGCTGGGAACCAGTCAGACTAGTCAGAGTAAGGGTTGTGTCTTAACTTAGTGCCATTCCTTCTAGGCTGATTGCGATCGCACTTTCTGTTTCTCTACCAGATTAACTTACAGCAGTAATTAGCGAGAATTAATGCTGTCTGCGCCTAGCATTTCTCATAGAGACGGTTTGCGATGTCTACGACGGGCTACGCCTACGCACTATAAAGCGACTCATAAGTTAGTTACAACGATTGCTGCAATGATTTAAACGTTTCTTATACATGAACAAGTAATTGTTGCAAAGCATGAAGCCTTTGCAGCAACTGCTTATATATTTCTTGGAAATACTTAAACCTTTCTTATACATGAAGGAGCAATTGTTGCAAAGTATGAAGTCTTTGCAGCAACTGCTTATATATTTCTTGGAAATACTTAAACCTTTCTTATACATGAAAGAGCAATTGTTGCAAACGCTTCAATTTTGGCAACTAGTTTTCAGGGTTAAGCAAGTTACAAGTGCTGATACCAAGGAAAGGCGAGACAAAGCATAGCTTTGGCTGTTTGGGGTGCAATGACTCTAGGAATCATAACTAATTTCCTTTCCTTGCGCGCGGAGTTTATGAGTGCTATGGCTGTATTTGCTAAATTTGATGGGCGATCGCTTAAAATTTAGAAGTTGGTGATTGTTATTTGCTCAAAAGAATGTCTCACTCAAGTTTTCAGCGTGCAAATACTCTTAAAGCGGCTTTTTTGGCTTGTAATGTTGAGCCGCTTGAACCAGCAGAAATGGAACGGTATTATGTCGATTTGTCGGGGGTGCGGAAAACTTCGGCTATTGATAATGTCAGTACAATTTTGGATTTTCAAGATGCAGGTGATTTTACAACAATTTTATTTACCGGACATCGCGGTTGTGGTAAAAGTACGGAGTTAAAAAAAATTCAAAGTCTTTGGGAAAACAATTATCGGGTTCTTTATTTAGAAGCAAATGAAGAGACAGATATTAATGATGCCCGGTATACAGATTTATATTTGATTGTGATTAAACAAGTTGAATTTGAATTACGAAAATTAGATTTGACTTTTAATCCAGATTTATTAAAAAGTTTTGAATCATGGTTTAAAGATATTACTCAAGAAAACGAGCAAAGTGTCGAGAAATCAGTCAATGTCAAGGCAGAAGCAACTCTCAGCCCTACAGCTCCATTTCTCGCCAAACTAATGGTCAAATTGCTGGCACAAATTAAAGGCTCGGACAAGCAAAAGACAACTATTCGCCAAACTCTAGAAAAAGATTTATCTCGCCTCAAATCTGATACTAATCTGTTATTAAGCGACGCTTACGCCAAATTGCGGCAAAAATTTCCTCAATGTAAAGGCTTATTAATTATCTTCGATAATTTGGATCGGGTTCCTCCTGCCGTCGCAGAACATTTGTTCTTGGATTATGCAGCTCAGATGCAAGAATTAAATTGTACAATCATTTATACAGTACCAATTTCAATTCTTTGCTCGCCAAAAAACCCCCTAAATCAATTTGATGGTGATCCTCATATTGTGCCGATGATTAATATCTATGAATTTGAACGGCATAAATGTGATTTAAATTATAATCAGACGGGCTTAGATGCGATGGCAAGTGTAATTGAAAAGCGGGTTGATATTGATGCAATTTTTGAGAGCCGTAATCAATTATTAGAACTAGCAAAAGCAAGTGGTGGCCATGTGCGGCAGTTAATGCAAATGATGCGCTCTGCATGTCAAACAGCGAGTACCCGAAAACATGCAAAAATTATATCCGAAGATATAGAGTATGCAGTTAAACAGCAACAATTTAGTTTTGAGCGGTTTATTCCTGAAGAACATTACGCTCATTTGGCTCAGGTTTGCTTAACTAAAAATGTCAGTAAAGATGAAATTGGACAATTAATGTTATTTAATACTTCCGTGTTGGAATATAACGGTGATAAACGGTGGAATTATCCAAATCCGGTGGTGAAGCGAAATGAGTTCTTCCAACAAGCTCTCCAATCAGCACAACAACAGTGAACTTCAAGCCGAAATAGGTAAATTTATTGCCTATAATCAAGATGAATTTGCTGAATTAGTGACATTTGTCGATTTTGCAGAAAAATTTACATTAGGTTTTATTGAAATTAACTTTACACCCGATATAGACTTATTAATTGCTGGATTGGAACAGAATGCCCAATGTCAAGAAATCCAATTTGTGGTTTTAGATTTTCCTGATAAGAATTTGCGATTTCTGCGGGATGATTTGGTGGAGCAATTAGCCAAAATTACTAAAGAAACAAATAAAAAACTTGTTTTATTAATTCGGAATTTAGAAAAATCGATTGGTGTGTTTGGAGATGAAGATTATCCACCAGTCTTACAAGATTTAAACTTCATCCGCGATTCCTATCGAAAAACCGTACCTCATCCGCTTTTATTTATCTTGCCAGATTATGCGATTTCGCGGTTAGCAAAATTTGCACCTGATTTTTGGGCTTGGAAATCAGGTTTATTTCGCTTTAAAACTACAGAATTGACTAGAGATAGGGCAATTGCCAACACTCTGGATGCGGACACAAATATAGAACGCTTACCAACACCAGAACAACAAGAACGTATCGATTTATTACATGGTCTGTTGATGGAATATAACCCAACTGGAGAAATACCCAGCCCAGAACATCTCCGCAATTGCTGTAATATTTTAAATGAATTGGGCAAAGCATATTTAAGCCAGTACAAACCAATCAAAGCTAGAGAATATTTAGAAAAAGCTGGGAAAATTGCCCAGCAATTTCCTGATTATTCCTTAGAAATCGAAATTATCAATCAGTTAGGTAAAAGCTATCAGCAGCAACGACAGTTTGAAAGTGCAAACAGCTATCATCAACAAGCTTTAGATATTGCCAAAAAGCATAAAAATCATCGTGCTGTCGCCAATTCCTTGCATTATTTAGGTAATGTATCTCTGAATATGCGACAGTTCCACCAGGCACGGGATTATTATCAACAAACCCTGGAAATCGAAATCGAATTTGGCGATCGCTATTCGAGTGCTAGCACTTACCACCAGTTGGGAAGGGTTGCCCAAGAGTTGCGCCAATACGACCAGGCACGGGATTATTATCAACAAGCCCTGGAAATCAAAATCGAATTTGGTGATCGCTATTCGAGTGCTAGCACTTACCACCAGTTGGGAAGGGTTGCCCAAGAGTTGCGCCAATACGACCAGGCACGGGATTATTATCAACAAGCCCTGGAAATCAAAATCGAATTTGGTGATCGCTATTCGAGTGCTAGCACTTACCACCAGTTGGGAATGGTTGCCCAAGAGTTGCGCCAATACGACCAGGCACGGGATTATTATCAACAAGCCCTGGAAATCAAAATCGAATTTGGTGATCGCTATTCGAGTGCTAGCACTTACCACCAGTTGGGAATGGTTGCCCAAGAGTTGCGCCAATACGACCAGGCAC
>NZ_JAVRBM010000124.1:5706-18865 GCF_034531255.1 Nostoc sp. ChiQUE01b
TGGCGATCGCTATTCGAGTGCTAGCACTTACCACCAGTTGGGAATTGTTGCCCAACTGTTGCGCCAATACGACCAGGCACGGGATTATTATCAACAAACTCTGGAAATCAAAATCGAATTTGGCGATCGCTATTCGACTGCTAACACTTACCACCAGTTGGGAATTGTTGCCCAAGAGTTGCGCCAATACGACCAGGCACGGGATTATTATCAACAAGCCCTGGAAATCAAAATCGAATTTGGCGATCGCTATTCGAGTGCTAGCACTTACGGACAATTAGGATTGCTTGCACAAACGCAAGAGAATTACGCAGAAGCTAGGGCTAATTTGCAGACAGCGTTGGAGATATATGTTGAGTATCAGGATAAATATATGGCTACGGTGACGCGGGAGATTTTAGAGGGTTTACCGGAGTAGGGGAAATATGAGTGATAGTTTTATAGTGCAATTAATCTTAACTTTCCTGACGTGAATCTTCTTGGGGAGGATGCCAACCAGCACGAACCCATAACCGACGAGATTTTTGAATAAATCCATTGCCATTACGTTCATCATTCATATCAAGCCGATTACAAGTTGCCCTACCGATAGGGGTTATACCAACAATTTTTACACAATCGAGCGACCAAATAAAATGTTCAGACCACTTTTGCTTTCGAGGATTAAATAAATTGACTTCTTGTTTTGTTTCTGGATCGATACCTGATATGAAATTATAACGACGCTCGTTACAGCGACGACAACATAAAGCTAAATTTTCAACTTCATCCGAACCCCCCAGAGATTGTGGAATAAGATGGTCTACAGTGAAGCGGTCTGTGTTTATAAATTCTGGGGATTGGCAATATTTGCACAGGTATTTTGCTCTTTCTGCAACGATTTCTCGGATGTAATTGGAGACCATGTAGATTCAGAAGCTAAAACCGAATTAGCATAAGTAAAAATTTGCGCTAATTCAGATATACCATCTAACTCTGCTTTTTCTTCGGTTGTAATTAATCCCAATTTACTTTTTTCTAAAAGCTCATCCGAACGAGATTGTAATTCGTCGGTAAATTTAAAAATATTGAGATTATTGACTTTTTCCAATTTTATTCCCGTTTCTAACCAATATGAAGGTTCAATCATCAATTTGGGAGTCGTCATAGGTTGGAATATGGAATGCAACTTCTATATTTTAGCTTTTGTACCCAAACATGCGATCGCATTTGGGTTTTGTGGGGAAGGGCGATCGCGTTTGCTTGATTGGTTTGGGAAGGAATAGATGTTCTACCTCTTTCGACAATCCAAATTGCCTCAGCTAATGTAGTTGCGGGGGTAATCAGTTGAGAATCAGGATTAGAGAGAATCGTTTTAGCATTTGCACCCAAACGGGAATTTCCTTCAAGGAACCAAATTAGTGCATGAGTATCGATGACATACTTCATAAATTACTTATGACCAGTCTAAGCTATCTTCTTTATCTCTGTGAAATTCAGTAATTTTAAAATCCTCTTCCGTAGACTGATTCTTGCCAGAAAACATACCAAACTGTATTATCTGGGTTTGTTTTCGGGTTGTCTCTGACTCTAAAAATGTGACAATAACTCGGCTTTCTAATACATCTAATGGTAATTCGACAAGTTCGATTTTGCCGTGTTTGTAAACACCTTCAACTGATTTCAACATTGCTTTTCACCAAATTCTCCACTTATATATGTAATTAAATTATAAATGCGATCGCGTTTTGGAGTTTTGAGATGGCGATCGCTCTAAGTTTTTCTTGCTTGTCAACTTTCATCTTTATAAATATTTTTACGATGTCCGACTTCCACAACATTCACTACTAGAAGATCGTCGAAGATATCATAGATAACGCGATAGTCACCTACTCTAATTCTATAAGCATTTTCTTTCCCTTTTAGCTTTTTAACCCCATTCGGACGTGGTTCTGTAGCTAAATCATCAATTTTAATTTGTATACGTTCTTGAAGTTCTGACGGTATTTTTTTAAGTTGCTTCAATGCACCCCTCAATATTTCAACTTTATAACTCACGCAACTTACTTTTTGATTCCTCTTTTTAGTTCTTTTTTAGCTTCTTCCCATGATAATGAATTATTAATATTGGCTTCTTCTTTGGCTTTGTCGTAGGCTTTTAAATCTTCCTCTTCTTCTTCTGCTTCGATTGTTTGAAGTAGTGCGTAAATTTCATCTAAAGTACTATCATAAGCTTGATTTAACAGGATGTTAATCTCTTTAATTAATTGTTCGCGTTCCTGTTCACTTTTCATTTTTAGACCTCTTGTATTGCAAATATATGTTTATAAAACTTTCACTCTGGTAGTCCAAATTTTGCCCTAACTTCCTGTACGGAAATTACTTTACCAGCTTGACTCTCAGCAAGTCCAGCTTCCACAACTTGCCTAACATAAATCTCATACATGAGGTCATCCCATGTTGAGTTAGCAGGTAATTTATCAATTAGCTTTCGAGCTTCTTCTTTAATATTGAGCTTTTCCATAGAGATTACAGATAACTTGCTTTTTTATATTGTAGGCTCAACTCACGAGTTGGGGAAATGTATACTTTGTAAAGCTTACAGTAGGAATCGCGTTTGGTTTTGTGGAGGTGCGTTAGCGAAGCTGTCCGCAGGAATCGCGCTTGCTTGATTGGTTTGGGAGAGCGATTGCGTTTGCTTGATTGTTTTGGGAGAGCGATCACTCTCCAGTTATCCTTAAAAGTTACAATGAGTATGGTATTTACAGGAAAGGCAGAAATGACTGCAAAAGACAAAATTCACGCTGAAATTGATAGCCTTAACGAAGAATATCTAGATGAACTATATCTTTTAATCCAAGATTTTGCCCAATCTAAACAACATCTAAAAAAAACCGAGTTTCATGTCAAAATTGAAACAAATAAAGATAAATGCTTCAGAGGATTTCGCTAGCAATCTTGATTCTTATCTAGCTGGGGATGAGGGTGATAAATGAAATCAATTCGCAATTCGCAATTTGCAATTCGGAATTCGCAATTAAACTAAGCCACCCACGAGGGGTGAGGTTTCTACCTACCTTGAGAGACAAGGATTTTTTCGCCCACCAGGGGCGAGGTTTTCAACCCTTACTTTTTTCATAAAATCTTTGTTGATACGTTATTTGTGGGGGAAATGTATACTTGATAAAGCTTACAGTAGGAATCGCATTTGTGTTTGTGGAAGTGCGTTAGCGAAGCTGTCCGCAGGAATCGCAACTCTAATATTCAAGATAATGTTTGTAAAATTGCTTCAATTTGAGGCTTAAGGTTTGGTAATTCCCGTTCAATAACCAACCAAACAACATCTAAATCGATTTCAAAATAATTATGAGTTAAAATGTTTCGCATCCCAATCATTTGCGACCAAGGAACATCTGGATTTGCCTCACGAATATCGGCAGATAATACACGTGATGCTTCTCCAATAATTTGTAGGTGTTGAATAAACCAAGTTTGAATTAGTTCGTTGTCTTCAAAAGCTTTGCGACCTTGAACTGCATATTTGTTGATACGTTCGATAGCTTCTAAAATATCGCGCAGCTTTTCACTATTATCCCTCACAACGGAACTGCCTCATTTAATACTCGCTCTCGAATGCGCGATCGCAATCCCTTCTCTGTGACGACATCGACTTCACAACCAAGTATTTCTTGTAACTCCATCAATAATCCACCCAAATCAAAAAGGCTACGTCCTGTCTCCATTTCAACTAAAAAATCAACATCGCTGTTAACATCAGCTTCACGACGGGCTACTGAGCCAAAAATTCTGATATTATATGCTCCGTATTTTGCCGCAATTTGCAAAATTTCTTCCCGTTTGGCTCCCAATATCTCATAGATATTCATAACTCAATACAAATATGTAAACTCAATACAAATATAGGATTCCTATTTGATTTTTGAACAAAACTCAGTACACCTTTATTCCTTCTTCCCAATCCCCAGTCCCTAGTCTCTACGAGTAATTCTCCGAATCAAATCGGATTGCTATATGTAAGCAAATTATAAATGCGATCGCCCGTAGTTGATTACAAGTTGAGTGCGATCGCGCAGCTTAACGAAGTTATTTCCCTGGTTGCAAATAAACCTCAAGTAGTGGCAAATGTCAAGCGATCATTCCCTTTTCGACGTTATATCATGTCTGCATAATTAGTTTTGCACCCCACCCCTTAATCCCCTCCCCGCAAGCGGGGAGACAAAGCGTAGCTTTGGCGGGGTGGGGTTCTTCGGGTTTAGTAATCAAGCGGACATAATATTATCTGTGCCAGTGCGAATCTCGTCGAGATTTTCCGGGAGAAATCCACCTGCTTGCATTTCCCATAATCTGTGGTAAGCACCGCCGAGTGCTAGTAGTTTGTCGTGGGAACCATCTTCGATAATGCGACCTTTGTCGAACACCAGAATCCGATCTAGATGGACGATGGTAGATAGGCGATGAGCTACCACGATCACCGTTTTCCCATTCATGGCTAAGTCGAGGGTATCTTGGATTGCTTTTTCGGTGATTGAATCGAGGCTAGAGGTGGCTTCATCCAAGATCAGAATCGGCGCATCTTTGAGGATTACCCGCGCAATCACAATCCGTTGTCTCTGTCCTCCAGATAACTTGACACCACGTTCGCCCACCAGAGAATTGTAACCATCCTGACTTTGGATGATGAAATCGTGAGCATGAGCTTTTCGTGAAGCCTCTATTACTTCCTCATCGGTTGCATCCAAGCGTCCGTAACGAATATTTTCTAGCAAAGTGCGATGAAACAGAGACGGATCTTGGGGAATTAAGCTGATTTGAGCGTGTAAGGCATCCTGAGTCATGTCTCGAATATCGATCCCATCAATAATAATCTGTCCAGATTGGGGGTCGAATAAACGCAGAATCAGATTGACAAAGGTGGATTTTCCAGAGCCGGACAAGCCCACCAGTCCGACACGCTGTCCCGCTTGGATGGTGACACAAAGGTTGTTGAAAACTCTCTTCTCTTCTGTGTAGTTGAAATTCACCCGCCGAAACTCAATCTTACCTTGGGTGATGGAGTGGGCGATCGCTTTCTCACGATCAATCAACTCGTGCGGTTGAATGATGACAAAGACACCATTGGCAACATTACCGACATGTTCAAAAAATTCCAGAAAGCGGCGGCTCAAATTACGCGCTTCACTGATGATCAACAGCGACAGGCTAGTTGCGACAACAAAGTCAGCAGTAGCAATCTTTCCTTGACTCCAAAGAGAGAGTGAGTAATACAGAGTGCTGATTTTCAGAATCGCTGCTGAGATGAACTGAAACCAGCGAATTCGCTCCGAATACCAATTAGATTTTCTTACCTGTTTGATTTCGCGCCCTAATTGCTCATTCAAATAGCGTCGTTCAAAACCCAAGCGGGCAAACAATCGGCTACTAGTGAGATTTGTGACCGCATCTACGATGATGCCAGTTGTCTCACTTCTGGCGGCTGCGGCTTTCCGGGAGTAAAATCGGCAGCGAGTTGCCAGCCAG
This sequence comes from Nostoc sp. ChiQUE01b, assembly GCF_034531255.1. Classification (NCBI taxonomy): domain Bacteria; kingdom Bacillati; phylum Cyanobacteriota; class Cyanophyceae; order Nostocales; family Nostocaceae; genus Nostoc; species Nostoc sp. ChiQUE01b. Next base: position 11,224 of record NZ_JAVRBM010000124.1, read on the forward strand.
AACGAAATACAGATGAAGAGAACTGCCCATATTCCCACAAGTGCAGCTAGCGGAGGATAGGCGTGATACAGTATCGTTGTGGCGACGGTATACACAACAATTACTGGCATAAATTCAGTAATCATCATTTGCATCGTCTGGGTAACACCTAGAGAAGTTTCACCAATTCGATGTGCCAATGCCCCAGAAAAACTACTGCTTAAGTAGCGATGCGAATGGTGCTGTAAGTAGGCATATAGCGATCGCACAATATGCTGTCGGTGGATCGGATGGAGAATCGTCTGCAAGAGTCCAGCCGATCGCCCGAATACCACTTCACCCACACTCAAGCCGATGAATAACATTAGGGGTTGCTTCATGGCATCAAAAATAGGCTTGCTGTCGCCCGTCGAGCGCGTCACGCCCCGAATTATCTCGCCAATAGCATAAGGCAACATAATGCCACAGGTTGCGTGTATTACCTCCAGAATCACCATTAACACATACCACCATCGGAACTGGTTAACGAAATAGCAAATGAACCTGAATGGAGTTGATGGCAAATCTGGTGCATCACCAGCACGTTGAAAGGATTTTGTCATTTGTCATTTGTCATTTGTCATTTGTCATTTGTCATTTGTTATTCGCCACTTTCCCAATCCCTAACGAAGAGAATCTCCCCTTCGGTATTCGGCGGTTATGTCGTCTAACTTTTGTTTCAAATTGTCGTCAAGTTTTAGTTCTACCGCCTTGAGGTTGTCAGCAAGTTGTTCTGGACGGCTAGCGCCAATGATGGGGGCAGTGATAATGGGATTAGACAAAACCCAAGCTACCGCCAAGGTGGTGAGGGAATATCCAGCCAGATCCGCTACTGTGCGTAAATCTTCGACAGTATTAAATTCGCGATCGCGCCAGTAGCGTTCTTGATAACGTTCTGCGGCAGCACCTAGCGTAAAACGTGTACCTGACGTGGGGCCTTGAGTAAAATTGTGTTTACCCGTAAGTAGACCGCCTGCCAAAGGATTGTAGGAAATTACACCCAGTCCTTCTTCTTTGGCAAGGGGCAATAGTTCTCGCTCAATTTCGCGGAATAATAGGTTGTAGCGGGGCTGAATTGAGATGAACTTGGTTAAATTGCGCGTCTCGGCACGACCCAAGGCGCGGGCGAGTCGGTAGGCTAAGAAGTTGGAAACCCCGATATAGCGCACCTTGCCAGCACGAACCACTGCATCCAGGGCTTCTAGAGTTTCATCAAGGGGAGTTGAAGCATCGTCGGAGTGCAACTGATACAGGTCGATATAATCGGTTCCCAGCCGCCGCAGAGAAGCATCGATCGCATCCAAAATATGTTTCCGGGAAGCCCCCCGATCCCAAGGTGCAGGGCCAACTCGACCGACGCACTTGGTAGCCAAGATAAAATGTTCGCGTTTGCCTTTGATCCAGCGCCCAACGATTTCTTCAGTGCGTCCTGCAGTAGTAAGCCCGCCGCCAAGGGGATAAACGTCGGCTGTATCTAAAAAGTTGATCCCACCATCGGCGGCGGTGTCAAGGATATGTCTGGAAGTTTCTTCGTCAGTCTGTAAACCAAAGGTCATAGTACCGAGACAGAGGCGCGAAACGGTCAATCCAGTTTTACCGAGATTAGTAGTTGGTAAGGTCATAAAGATGTTGTTAATTGAGAAAGTGTGGAAATTTTTAAATAGAATGCAACGTGCGTTCTGCCCCACTTCTCTACGAGACGCTACGCGAACGCTAACGCAAAACTAAAACCCTATGCGATATATAAACTCTGAGTACCAACGTTGTTTGAGATACCGACTTGTCTCTGCTCGCACCCCCAAATTGTAATGGGTGATAGCGTATCCTCTTGACTCAGCATTGCGGCACACTCTACCTGTCCAACCCAGAAACTCTGGATCGCCTGTGCCATTGACAAAGGATTCACCAATAAAACAAATTCTGATTTCTTTGCGAGAATCTGACATAAGTCAACTGAATTTCGCCGAAAAAGTTCGGTTTTTACTTGAGAAGAAGCATTATGTTCATGATTCTAGAAGATATTAATATAGCGGTTCTCGGTTGAGTAGGTACTGAACCCCACCCCCAACCCCCTCCCCGCTATTTCGTGGAGGGGGCTATGATGTACCTCACTATGATTAGGAAACGCTATATATTTTTATGTTAGGCAGGACTTCGGCGTGAGCGCTTGGACGCAAGCCACAAGTACAAGTAAGAGTCTGGTGTCTTTCTTCCCCCTTGCTAAGAGCTCCCTGCTCCCCTGCTTCTTTTCACCTCAAGCGACTACAGAAATTTCACGACGGTTCTGTGAAATTAGCCACTGTTGTAACTTCGGATCGCCGTATACCTCATCTGCAATAAAATGATCGCCTGCCGCTAGCACTGTCAAATCAACTTTTCCCCCGACTTTGCGTAAGCGCTCAACAAAATACTCTGTATCCTCAATCGGCAGATTTTTGTCCTGTCCACCTTGAAATATCTGAACGGGAATGTTTTTGAGTGCAGCTAGTTCGCTTTCTGCTAATGTTTTGGGTACACGTCCAGACACAGGTACCAGACCAGCGAAGCGATCGGGATGTAAAGCAGCGAGATGCCAGATACCCGCCGAGCCTAAGCTGAACCCAGCCAATATCACCCGCCCTGGATCGACAGGCTGAGAAACGATCAGTTCATCAAGCAAAGTAAGCACATCATCTGCTCGATCTGCCCAAGTCTGTTCAGCCAGAATCTGGGGTGCAGCAAAGACATAAGGTAAGGAGTCGGATAAATCTACGAAACGAGGTAGACCCCATTTCAGTAGCAGATTCAAATCCGTCCCGCGATCGCGTCCTCCGTGTAGAAAAAGTACTAAGGGTGCAGGTTTGTTGGCATTGTCAGAAACAGGCGAGAAAAGATAAGGCAAAAAACCATTGTTGGTGTCATGAGAGCGTTGTTCAACAGGCATTGTTGTGACTCCTAATTGATTTGGGGATTGGGTACAAGAGGCAGGGGGGCAGAGGAGAAAAACATTACTGCAACTTCTTTTCTGCTCCCTCATCTTGCCTTTTACCATACTCAGTACTGAGTGCTGAGTACTGAGTAAGAGAAAAAGTACTCAGCAGTTTCGCACTTGGGTTTTTGCCCTGCCCCTGGTGGGCGGAATCTTGTAATTGGGAGAAGGTTGATACCCCGCATATTGTGGGCGGTCTTTTTACTCAGCACGGGCTAAACGCCCCGCTTCCGCTAACAGCACTTTCAACTCAGCACTCTTCATCCTACTCAGCACTAAGTTTTAAGTCCTGAGCGAATTAAGAAGTACTCAATACTCAGCACTCGGAACTCAACACTCTTCATGCCACCACTAAACTCTTGTCTACTTGTTTGAATTCGGTGTTACCTACTTTGGATTCGATCGCTGTACCCTTGAAGAATTCCGGGTTAGCTTGGGTGTAAAACTTGTAGGGATTAGCAAATACATAGGATTTGAAGTCAGCTTCGGTCAGGACGCCTTCTTGTACGAGATCCCAGCTTTCAGCCAAGGGTGAAGTCAAGTCTGGCACATCCCAGTGACCAACATCAGATGAATAGATGGCGTTGATCTTGACTCCCAAGGGATTGGCTTTGTCATTGAATGCTGTAGCGATGGTGCGATCGTCAGACTCAGAACCAAAGAAGAAACTATTCACCCAGCGATCGCGGATGTCTTCTATTGTTTCAATACCTGCTGCGGCAAAATCGTCCAATTCGCTACCAATCGGTGCACGGCTATGACGGTTGAATGAAGCTCCCAGTACAGTCTTGGTCAATTCGTCTTTATCGAGAGAATGCCCTTGAGTAATTTCTGCACCGTAGCGCTCAAATATTTCAAACAACTCATCGGCATTTGTCAACGCTGGATTGTAGTTTTGCAGCGCCTTGATATTGCGCTTAGAGAACCGATCTACCAAATGAATGTAGACGCGAGCACCCCAATCTGCGCCACCTTCCAGCATCGCTACGCGCAACTGCGGAAAACGCTTGGTAACACCGCCGAAGAACAACGCTTTCGCAAATGCTTCCGAACCATCCGCAAAGTGACCGATATGGTTGTTCATGTAGTTACTAATGGAGGAGCGACCAGTCCAGCCCTGACTGCCGTAATGGGTGGTGACGGGTACGCCAAGTTCCACAACTTTGGCCCAGAAGGGATCGTAGTCGTATTCGCTATCTAGTCCGTAGAAGTCGATATAAGAAGCGTACTTGGCAATTTCGGGGAATTTATCGGCTGGATATTTATCAGCGATCGCTTTGATTGGCCGTTTCACACCGCCAGTGATATTAATTACCTTTAAGCCCAGTGTTTTCACAGCAAACTCTAACTCCTCAATGCCTTCTTGGGGAGTAGTTAATGGGATACCAGCTACTGGTGTCAAGCGATCGCTATATTTCCGGTAAATATCAGCATGATAGTGATTGACCGCACGTTGCAATGCTTGACGATTCTCTGCACTCGCTCCAGCTGGTGCTAAAACATTATTGGGAAACAGCACCGAGTAGTCCGATCCTTGCTCTGCCTGACGCTCATAGAGGAGTCCGGGGAGGGTGTAAGTAGCGAGATCCAATGTATTTTTAGTAACTCTCGCCCACCAAGGCGATCGGATTGTCCGATTGTATTGACGTTCTTCAGGAGTTTGTTGATACCAGTCTTTGCCGTTGCTCTTGGAGTTGAGACGCGAGGCTTCAGTCTTACGTAACTCATCTACAAGTTTAACACCGCCGTACTTAGCGATGTAATCCTCAAAAGCTGGCGTGAAATCATTGGTGTGAACGTCGGTGTCGATTACTGGATAATCAAGGGTTGCTCTGATTGCAGCAGAGCGTGAGGTCTTCAATCGGCTATATTCAGTCATATTTTTTTCCTTACCCACGGCACAAAAATTACAGGTTTTTTCAGCATCCAATGCTGCTATTGACAAATACATTTCCCGTAGAGACGGCGATTTATCGCGTCTCTCTACAATTTTCAAATTCCGTAAGGCGGCGATCTACAGAAGGTACAGTTTAAAAGGTATGTCTTAAGCATCCGTGAAAAATTCATTTACGCTACATATAGGACTCATATTTGATTGCGTGAAAAAAACTCAGTACATTTTTATTCCTTCTTAAGAGTTCCCAGTCCCCATTACCCCTTATCCCCTTCAGGGGCCCCACCTTCCCCAGTCCCTAGTCTCTACAAGTAATTCTCCGAATCAAATCGGATTGCTATATAAGCACAGTGCAGATATGAAAAGTCATTTACACCAACACCAATCTTTCATCTAGTTGTTTAGCAACAAAACGATTGGTCGGACGAGGCAATCCCAGGTTTTCACGCAAGGTACTGCCTTCGTATTCAGTACGAAACAGTCCGCGTTTTTGGAGGACAGGAACGACTAGGTTAACAAAGTCATCTAATCCTGTGGGAAGGATTGGCGGCATGATATTAAAGCCATCTGCTGCACCGTTGTTGAACCATTCTTCTAGCTGGTCGGCAATGGTTTCAGGAGTACCGAGTATGGTGCGATGTCCTCGTGCAGTAGCAAGAGAGAGATACAACTGACGCAGTGTGAGAGTGCCACGAGTAGCTAAATCTTTGACTAGTTTGAGACGACTTTTGTTAGTGTTGGTGTCGCTGGGTAATTCGGGAGCTACATCATCTAAAGAATATTTCGACAAATCCACACCTTTGTAATAGTTCTTTAAAATACCCCAAGCGACATCGGGATGGATTAACGATTGCAGGAATTCGTATTTCTCTTGAGCTTCTGATTCGGTACGGCCAATGATTGGGAAAGCACCAGGCATAATTTTGAGATCGTCTGGCGATCGCCCATATTGTGCTAGCCTACCTTTGATGTCAGCATAAAATTCCTGAGCATCAGCTAAGGTTTGATTAGCAGTGAAAATCGCTTCGGCAGTGCGTGCGGCTAAGTCACGTCCCGATTCCGAGGCTCCAGCCTGAACAATCACTGGATAACCTTGGGGCGGACGACCAACATTTAAAGGGCCTTTGACAGAGAAATATTTGCCCTTGTGGTTCAATGTATGTAGTTTATCAGGGTCGAAATAGACACCAGATTCTTTGTCACGGATGAAAGCATCGTCTTCCCAACTATCCCATAGACCTTTCACCACTTCCACAAACTCTTCAGCTCGTTCATAACGCTGGCTGTGTTCCGGGTGATGCTCAAGTCCGAAATTACGTGCAGCATTCTCATTGCCTGTTGTGACTACATTCCATCCGGCCCGGCCCTTACTCAAGTAGTCTAGGGAAGCAAACTTACGTGCCAAGGTGTAGGGTTCTTCATAAGTAGTCGAAGCGGTGGAAATGAAACCGATGTTTTGGGTTACAGAGGATAAGGCCGAGAAAAGAGTGACAGGCTCAAAATGGGCGATTTTACCATTGCGATGCTGAGTTTCTGGAGCGCCGCCCCAGACTCCTGGACTGTCTGCTAAGAAAACTGCATCAAATAAGCCGCGTTCGGCAGTTTGGGTAATTTCTTTGTAATGCTCGAAATTCAGTCCAGCATCTGCTTGTGAATCGGGGTGTCGCCAAGCAGAAACATGGTGTCCGGTAGCTTGAATGAATGCACCTAAACGAATTTTGCGTATTATACTCATACTTTTTTCTTTTCTTAAAATTGCCTTAGCAGTAGTTCTATGGTTGATATCGCTGATTTGTATATAGCTGAATGGCACGAAGAAAAACTGAAACCTCGCCTTTGTCAGGGTGTAGGGGGTAGGGTGTTGGGTGTAGTACTAAGAGACTTTGCATTTGAGAGTGTGAAACCTAGCTTTACTCTTCTTAATTCCCTACACCCCAAAAGCAGGAATCTCAAGGGTCAGCACTTTTATTCGTGCCATTGGTACATGGGGGGGGAGCCAGTACTAAATGTAATCATGGAATGCTCTCTAGTAACTAAGCTTACCGTTCAGTTACCTAATAATTGCTCAAAAATCAAATAACCGATTTGTAAGCAAGTTTAATAGCACAGCAGAATTAGGGATGCTGCTGCTTGGTGCTCGAATTACCATAAATTTATCAAGTAATTTTACCCAGCAGATATGAGCCTACACGATCAATACAAAAAAAGATGTGCTGGCAAACACAATCTTATGAAATACTAATTATTAGCTTTTCAAACATTAAGTATTACAAAGTATTTATTTACGGAGTATATAGTTAATGTATAATGCCCAAAGCTTGTTAGACAAATACTCTAGGTTCGCTTGACCTCTCCCCACGACTAGAAACTGCGGGTTTTCACTCTGGCAATTGTTCACTGGTTTCAAGATTCTGTTTCATAGCAGCACCGATGGCATGAACAGTTGGCTCTGTACTTTGTAGCAAAGCATCTGCAACATTACTCTGGTCAAAATGACTGCGATTTTGGCTAAGTTTGTATTTCCCTTCCAACCGCGTGATAGTCATCTCAAAACCAATAATGCCGTTCATCATTCCCTCACGAAAGTTATCGGATAAGCTATGCCATTGAGATTTATACTCAGAGCCATAGGTGTCAATCATGTCCTCAATCATCTTATCCATCAATTCCGGTGAATCACCAAGGGTAATAATTTGAGGCACACCATAGCGCGGATTTCTCACAAAATCTGAAAAAATGGGATCAAAAACTGCGACAATGTA
>NZ_JAVRBM010000125.1:0-17841 GCF_034531255.1 Nostoc sp. ChiQUE01b
TCGGCGAGTCTTTGATATTCGCGCGAGAGTCTTTGATATTCATCGGCGAGTCTTTGATATTCGCGCGAGAGTCTTTAATACTCGTGAATGAGTGTTGACAGCAATTCAGGTGAGAGAATCAGGATCTATGCCGAGCGATCGCAACCTTTTTGCTAGCAATTGGGCGCGTTGCTTGTTGTATGGAAACAAGGTTTTCTGGTTCATAGTGAAAATTCAGAAGCGATCGCTCTCTATCTTCCTAAAACTGTGCAGCGATGTGAGCCATATCTACGACAAGCTTTTTGGCGTCGCACCTTGCTTCTAATAGTGATAATCAGCCTGAATATGAGGTTAGAGAGAGAATTTACTTATAACTTAATCCGTGCTAATTAAAACTGAGTATATATCTCTTACCCAAGAGTGGGAGACATTATACATCATAAATTTTTGTTGTAATTAGTACGGCTTATCGCTAGCGTAAAGTGGACAATTTGACAATCTTTAATACTAAAACTACTTGGCGTATAGTCATAATCTGTCCGCACGCAAGAAGAACGCAAGACACTTAATATATGGTTCAGAATCTCGAAAGAACACGCCAGAGTGCAAGGTTTCCAGAAACTGCACCGGCTGCTAATCCCGTATTTTTTAGAACCTATAGCCGCCGGACAAAGGCGGGACTAAGGGAAACATGGGATGAGGTATGCGATCGCACTATACTCGCCTTAGTCGAGTTGGGAAAGCTAACTCAAGAAGAAGCTGTCACACTGGATAAGATGCAGCGCAACTTGAAAGCTATGCCTAGTGGGCGCTGGCTCTGGGTTGGTGGTACAGACTGGATAACCAAGCCAAAGAACTTTTCCGGGGCTTATAATTGCACCTCTACCAATCTCCAAGACTGGAGTGCCTTTGGCTTAATGATGGATCTGGCAATGATGGGCTGTGGTACTGGAGCCGTCATAGAACCACAATTTATTAACCAGTTGCCTCCGATTCGCAATCAACTGAATGTCACTGTCCAAGGCGAAATTGGCAGCACTCCTGTCCAACAGCGGCGTGAATATACTAAAACTCATATAGAAGGCAATAACGTCATTATTCACGTTGGAGATAGTCGTGAAGGTTGGGTTGAATCATATCAAGCCTTATTAGAACTCTCTACTGATGAACAATTTTCAACAGAAGTTGAAGTATTAGTTGATATCAGCGATGTCCGCAAATCAGGAGAAACTCTCAACGGCTTTGGAGGAGTTGCTAATCCTGTAAAATTACCCGGACTTTATCAGCGTTGTGCATCTATTTTGAATAAAGCTGTAGGACGACAATTAAATTCAGTTGAATGCTGTCTGTTAATCGATCAAGCAGCTGTAACAATTGTTGCCGGTAACATTAGGCGATCAGCTGGTATGAGGCAAGGTTCTAGCGAAGATAGTTTGTTTGCCGATGCCAAAGATAACTTATGGCAGCAAGATGAAAATGGCAACTGGCGAATCGATCCAGAGCGTGATGCACTCAGGATGGCAAATCATACCAGAGTTTTTCACTGTAAGCCGACCTTAGAAGAATGTGTTGGTGCTGTCCGCAAACAATATTACAGCGGCGAGGGAGCGATTCAATGGGCTGGTGAAGCCGTAGCGCGATCAAACATTGATTTGCTGCCAACACAAGCTTTGAAAGTTCATTTTTTGCAAGCTTATGAACAAGGAACAGCAAAAGAGTGGTTAAAAGAACGTTATCCAAATCTGGACGCTAATGAGCTAGAACATCGTTTAGCTCGTTACGGTTTAAATCCGTGTGGTAATTGATTTTGCCTCACGTTAAAAACCTCGCAAAAACGGGGAAAGCTGAGATGCTAATCCCGTGGTAATCAAAGGAAGTAAAAAGCCTTTGACACCGTACAGCGTAGAGAGTGAAACTAGACTACATCGAAAATTGGTGTCTAGAATATAATCTCTCCAAGAGTGCGGGGGCGGATGTGAAAAATACTTTTATTATCTGAAGTCACATCTGCAAAATGTACGCGGAACTACTGCGAATAATCAAGCAGTAGAACTAGAGGATAAAAAGCCTCTAGGGTAACAAATCTGGAAATCATCGGTAGTAACTTCCACTGCAATTTGTCAGAGGTTCACCTCAATCAAATCGACCCACATAACTACAAAGAACAGGAAGAAGCTTTCACTGCTGGGGCGCTATCTGTAGCAGCACTTTTAAATCACAAATTCTTGGAACCACGCTATCAATACAGCCGTGAATTAGACCCGATTGTGGGAGTTTCTTTTACAGGTTTATTTGATTTCTTTGTCCATGCTTTTGGTGTTGATTGGCTGCGCTGGTGGGAAGAAGGAAGGCCCGCAACTCCACAAGGATTAGCTTTCAAGCGTGAGGAAGAAAAATATCTAAGTTACTGGAAAGATATTGTACATCGGGTGGTTTGGGATTACTGCGATCGCCACAATCTCAAGCGCCCAAATCGTTGCACTACAGTCCAACCCAGTGGCACTAAAGCTTTATTAACTAATGCTAGTTCAGGGTGGCATCCTCCGAAAGCGCAAAGATTTATTCGTCGAATCACCTTCGGTAAAAATGATCCAGTAGCCTTAGCTTGTATTGACTATGGTTACAACGTCATTCCCTCTCAATCAGACAAAGATGAACAAGGCAATTTGCTTAACGATCCCTTTGATTCACGGGTGAGTGAATGGCTAGTGGAAATCCCTGTTTCTGTGACTTGGGCTGATTTACCAGGGGCTGATGAAATTGATGTTTCTAAATTTTCAGTCTTAGCCCAATTTGATTTTGTCCTCCAGGTTCAACGTTGGTATGTGACTCACAACACATCAGCTACTTTGGAACTTCGCTCTGATGAAATCGAGCCTTTGGGACAGCGCATTTACGAAACCATCCAGAATGATCAAGGATATATTTCAGCGGCGCTTTTAGCGCGTTTTGACGATTTGCAATCATTCCCACGTTTGCCATTTGAACCAATCAATAAATCAACCTACGATCGCTTAACTCAAGAGGTGAAAGCACGGCGCAAAACAGATGATTTCTGTGCAGTACTAAGCCGCTACGATTTAGGCGAAATGACAGAGGCTGGCCCTAGTGGTTGTGATTCTGATAAGTGTATGTTTCCCGATCAGCAACCAAGCTCATAACACGAAATGATCAGGGAGTAGGGAATGGGGAGTAGGGAGTAGGGGAGATGAAGAAGACAAGGGAACTACTAAACCCAATGCCCCATGACGCCAGTTGCTTCAAGTCGGCAGAGCCGCCCAACGCACTGGCTCCCCCATGCCCAATGCCCAATACCCTATACCCAATGCCGTAACACGTTACGATCAATTAAGAAGTAATAATTTTTTACGGCAGTGCCAGGAGTCTTTTTATGTTCATTGATGAATTGTCACCTATATTCAAAGAATTTACTGGGCATCCAGTCTCATTTGTGGGTGGGTTTTTCTCTGGTGTGCTTCGGCTTAATCTTGCAGATGATCCGGTTAAAAGCTGGCTGGATAAACAGACTCGCTCAAATAGTTACACCAGCAACACAACGGACGCACATAACGGCAAAGCCACTGGTCCTCAGCAGATTTCTATTGACTAAAAACTCCAACCTGACATAGTTGAATTTACTACAAAGTAGGAGTCAGCACTGACTCCTACTTTTTACAATAATTATTTTATTTTTTGGAAGTCACACCAATTTGAAAAAAGAATGCGACAGATGCCAAGTTTGAAACCCATGCTAAATCTAGATTTTTGAATGCGTGAATTTTGAATTGGTATCACTTACTGGTTGATTGGCACTCTGAGCATCAGCGCACCAACTCGGTCTGACGTGGGGCCAGGCTTGAAATTGATATGGCACAATGCACACTCTGCCCGGAAGTTGCTGAGGGGAATTGAGCGTCGATAGTACCATTTATTGTCCACACGCTGAACGGATGTATATGCCTGCCCTGCCATCGCCAGCGCGTTTGCCTGACGCTCAAAGTTGTCGCTGGGGCGATCGTTTTGTCGAAGCGGGCCAACAGTGCCGACTAACCGCATATCCTTGTTCCGATCGTTAAATATCAGAGAGATGGACTGCTTACCCTGCTCCACGTTTTCTACCGTCGTCTCGTCAAACTCCTGTGTCAGCGCTGCAAACAAAGTGTTGAACATCAGATCGCTCGTCTGTTGGGCGATCGCAATCTTCTGAGTTGGGGGTGGATAGTCAAAAGCACGGGCAATTGAAGTGAAACTAAACCCGATGACGAGCAACACCACAAAAATTCCATAGCTGACTAGCTTTTTCAGACGCATTCTCTCTCTTACTCCTTTGGTTTTGTATTGTTCCTAACTCATACCAATCCTGGGTGAAGATACATATAACAAGCCCCTCTTGTAGTCTCCCCAATCACTTGGATAAACGATGTAGATGGGAGTAAATATATACAACTTCACGAAGAAACGATATCAGCAACTCCGCATTACGGATAGAACCTTGACCCATCAAAGGCACATGTTTATATGGCAGAGGGAAGAATTCATTTTTTATCTGCTATAAGAGTATATTCGCGTAGTGTCTTGTACAATATTATCATATCAAACAAGGAAAATACTAGTACACTACTACGTAAATATAAGTACCATCTCAATTAATCAGGTTTAGGCTTGATCAATTGTTAAAGGTGGGTAAACTTCCACCGTGCTGTACTAGTTGGGTGTTCACCTATTAAGAGATACTAAAGGCAGGTACATAGGCAAGAAAATATGGAATCCCTAACCTCTCGTATGCAGGCGGTACAGTCGCCAATTATTCCTGTGGTTGGGGAACTGATTAAAAACTCTCCTGGAACAATCTCTCTAGGACAAGGTGTTGTTTCTTACAACCCACCACATGAAGCTATAGAATTTTTAGCCAAATTCTTAGCCGAACCAGCTAATAATTTATACAAATCAGTTGAGGGAGTTCCTCCTTTACTGACAGCACTTGCCAGAAAATTGCAAGCCTTCAACGGCATTGAAATCAACGGGGAAAACTGCATTGTTGTGACAGCAGGGAGCAATATGGGATTTATGAATGCCATTCTTGCGATCACTAACCCAGGCGACGAAATTATTCTGAATACGCCCTACTATTTCAATCACGAAATGGCGATCGCAATGGCTGGTTGTCGTGCAGTGTTAGTGGCGACAGATGAAAATTACCAACTGCGCCCAGATGCGATCGCTCAAGCAATTACTCCCAAAACACGGGCTGTGGTCACAATTTCACCAAATAATCCAACTGGAGTTGTGTATTCTGAAGCGACATTGCACCAAGTAAATCAAATTTGTGGCGTTCAGCGAAGCTGTGCCGAAGGCACTCGCAATATTTATCATATCAGCGATGAAGCTTATGAATACTTTACCTATAACGGGGTAAAACACATTTCCCCTGGCTCATTTAGTAATAGTAGCGAATACACCATTTCTCTCTATAGTCTTTCCAAAGCATACGGTTTTGCCAGTTGGCGCATTGGCTATATGGTGATTCCCAAACACTTACTTGTCGCTGTTAAAAAAGTCCAGGATACAATTTTGATTTGTCCGCCAGTCATTTCTCAATATGCAGCTTTAGGGGCATTGCAGGCAAAAGAGGAGTATTTAAAGAGTAATATAGGAGCGTTGGCGCAGCCCGCCGTAGGCATCGCTCAAGTACGCCAACTAGTATTAGACTCCCTTAACCGTCTACAAAGCTTATGTACCATTATCCCTGCCAATGGCGCTTTCTATTTTTTCCTCAAAGTTCATACCCAGATGGATGCTTTTGAGTTAGTCAAAAGACTAATCCAGGAACATAAAGTAGCCGTCATTCCAGGTACAACCTTTGGCATGGATGACGGATGCTACCTACGCGTTGCTTATGGGGCGCTGCAAAAAGAGACGGTAAAAGAAGGTATGGAGAGATTAGTGCAAGGTTTGGAAACTATAGTCAAGAGTTAAGAGTCATTCAATTCCTGCCTCCTGCCTCCTTCACGTACCTCGTCCGCAATTCCAAACATAAAATTCAACAGATGTCAATTATTAATAAGTTAATTGAAATTGAAACTGAGCCAAGAATTAATATTCATAATATCACCCCACAAATTCAAGATTTTATTGCCTCAACATCAATTAAAAATGGACAAGCTTTAGTATTTTCTCGACATACGACAACAGCATTAGCTATCAACGAAAATGAAGTCAGATTATTAAAAGATATAAAAGTGTTCTTGCAAAAATTAGCACCAGAGTCAGGCAGCTATTTGCATAATGATTTGCATCTAAGAGATGTTCCAGAAGATGAGCCGATTAATGCTCACTCTCATTTAATGGCAATGATGCTGACCACGAGTGAGATAATTCCCATTGTGGATGGTAAATTAGCTCTGGGAACCTGGCAATCTGTGTTGTTTTTTGAGTTGGATGGCCCGCGTCAAAGAACGGTATTTGTACAAATTTCTGGCGAATAATCCAACTTCACACCCGCAGTTTTTCCAGAAAAACCTAAATCTGAGAAAATTACGAACACGACCAACAACTGTATCAGTTGAATTTATCTACAGCAATTTCAAACTTGAAAGAATGTTTTCTAGCATCACCTTCCTTTCCACAAACCAAGACTTTCATTGTGTCAAAGGTAGACGCCATTAGTTATGAAAAATAACGATAATTTTGTATTACGTAATACTTGGTACTATGCTTTGCCCAGCAATCAAATCAAGCCAGGTATGATGATCGACCGCATTTTCTTAGGAGAACCAGTGCTGTTAGTTCGCAGCCAGGATGGCAAAGTGTCTGCAATGACGGACATTTGTCCCCATCGTGGTGTGCCCTTGAGTTGTGGGAGATTTAATGGGCAGGAAGTTGAATGCTGTTATCACGGTTGGCGCTTTAACTCTGCTGGGCGCTGTACTGCAATACCTTCTCTTGTAGAAAAGCAGCAAATGGATTTGAGTCGCTTCGACGTGCAGTCTTATGCAATTCGTGAAGCCCAAGGAAATATCTGGATATATATGCCCGATCCCGATAACCCTCAATCGGCATCTGAGATGGAAATTCCGGTAATTCCAGGGTTTGACGATCGCTCTCACCAGTTCGTAGAGGTGGTAAAATTCCCTTGTTTTATAGATCATGCCGTAGTAGGTTTGATGGACCCGGCTCATTCACCTTATGTTCATCGCGCTTGGTGGTGGCGAAATGAGCAATTGCATGAGGAAGTAAAGCAGTTTGATGCTTCGCCCTACGGCTTTACGATGCGACGACACCGATTACCAGCGAATGGGGGTCGATTATATTGGCTGATTGGCGGTGGTGTCCCGGAAACGGAGATTTCCTTTCGTTTACCTGGAGTCAGAATTGAAGAAACTACTATTGGTAATAATCGAGTCGTTAATTTAACGGCAGTTACACCGATTTCAGACACAGAAACGGAGGTAACTTTTGCTCTTTACTGGACACTTCCTTGGGTGGGATTTTTCAAGCCACTGTTACACGTGCTGGCGCGGACTTTCATTGGCCAAGACCGGACTGTTGTGGAAAAGCAGCAGATTGGTTTGAAATATAATCCTGTGCTGCGGCTGATTAAAGACTCAGATATGCAAGCGCAGTGGTACTACCAGTTGAAGCGGGAGTATGCTCGATCTGTGGCTGAAAGACGAGAATTTGTCAATCCTGTCAAGGGTCAAATACTCCGGTGGCGTGCTTAAATTATAGGACTTACGCACAGGTCACGCAAAATCAAACCACAGAGAGCGCAGAGAACACAGAGGAATAAGAGTTAGAGAGGTTTTTTGCGTAAGTCCTAAATTACTCCAAAGTAAATTCGGCAAATTCTCTTTGTCCAAACAGCATATTTCGATCTACGGCTGACAAAATTTTATTATTGGCGCGATCGCTATTTAAACAGCGACCAACTAACTGCGCGACATCTGCACGATTGATGCTACCAATAATCTGCGGATCTTCAGTTAAAACGCCATTACCCGTTGCTGGTTCTGACTTTAGTCCACCAGGACGGATGATTGTATAAATAAGTCCACTGGCAATTAAGTGTTGTTCGGCTTTGTCTTTCTCAGCTAAAACTTTTCCCAGTACCTCTAAAACTTGGGGTGAGGCAGCAACAACACTATTGCCAGCACCAATGGAAGATACAAGAATAAACTTTTGCACTCCAGCTTTAACTGCTGCATCGATCAGATTTCTATTACCAGGGTAATCCGGTCTTTCTACATCTGATGGTAAACCGCCAATTGTACTGATAACGGTGTGAATAGGTTCATCTGTCTGGATGGCACGTTCTACATCGCCAAGATTCAAGGCATCTCCCAGAACTACTTCAATACCGATTCCTTCAAGTTCAGTAGCAACTGTTGCTGTTCTCAGGAGTGCTTTGACTTTTAGCTGTTGCGCTGTGAGATATTGAGCAATTTCTCGACCAACACCGCGACTTGCTCCTGCCAGAAAAATGTAAGATCCATTTGTCATAATAAACTTAACTATTTACGCTCAAAGGATTTTATCAGAGGATTGGCAGTATTTAATAATTGCTCAAGCGACTGCGATGCTTCTGGTTGGTGGCGAACATGAGTGTCAATAAACAAACTAATGATTTCACCCATCAGCAAACGGAAGCTTTCTTGAGGTTGGGTGGCGGGAAAGTCCAACAAGGGTGTATCTAGGGTGGAGTCTAGCGGATCAACTATCGAAAAGTGATTTGCTCCTTCCAAAAGTACTAGATAGCTGTCATTTCGGCCGCCAGTAATTGCTTCTTGGAATGTACGGATGACTGGAGTGGTAGTATTTCCAGGACTTATACCATAGCGATCGCTGCTGTAAGCAATCACTCCATCGCAGGTTCCTCCCATCAGTAGAAGTAGTACGGAGTCTGGTAAAGGTAAAATAGTACCTGCTTCATACCCCAATAATAACGCTCCCATAGTGTGTAAACCATAACCAAAAGATGCTGCAACTTGAGGGAAAAAGTGGGGATCAGCATTTTCGATTGCTAGTCTACCACCTGCTGAGTGTCCACCTAAAACTATTCGTTGCAGATCAAGCATTCCAGCTAAAATACCCTCAGACTGTAACTGTTCTACTTTCGCTAGCAATGTTGGCAAAATTTCCCTATTTGGTTCTACCTTACGCTTCGACATCTGTGCTGGATAGAAAATTTTCAGGTGAATAGTATCATAAGGAGACTGGAAACCCTCAATTTTAGCAGCTTGGAAAAAAGCACGAACTGTCATCTGGTTCTTCCTAATATCATTTTCAGAAAATTTTTATATTGCCCAGGTACAAATTTTCCTGGCAATTCCAATGTAGCGATCGCAAATAACGGGGTAACTATAATTACAAAAATATTAAAATAGCAATTATACCTAACCCAAAGGCAGGAAGTATTTTAGTAAACAATTGTGCCAGTCTAGCAAATAACTTTTCAATGGATTGACTTATGGCTAAAAAATCTCAACCTAATCTAGAACAATACCAAGATGTCAGATTATCTGCTACCACAAGAATTTGGGTAATTACAGTAGCCATTCTGGGAGTTTGTGTCCCATTGTCAGCCGTTACTAGAAGCGGTGCTATTCTTCCTTTAGTTGCTATTGGTGGCGCAGCTATTGGTACAGTTGCTGTTTGGCGTTCTGATGAGCAAAAATCCAAAACTAACTATTTACACCAGCAGCAAATAGAACTGCTAGAACGGAGATTAGCGAATTTAGAAACAATTGTTAGCAGCGATGACTTGAACTTGCAAGTGAAAATTAAACAGATTGAAGCAAGGGATACTTTTGGTGACTCTTCTGATCTAAGTACTACACCCAGACAACCAAAACGCAAAGGTTAAAATAATTCATAATTCATAATTCCTATACTGCAAGGGTTTCATTGATTTGGAATGGGTGATTTACTTCTGCCGTGCTGCACTAGGGTATTTTTGTGTATGTATTTGTTAACTTAACGTTACTGCAACCTTTAAAATCCGTCTCAAATTCAACTTTCCTTTACAGCTAGAAGTGTTTCTACGGAAACAGTATCTCAATCTCTATCTCCGTTAGAATTGACTGATCTCATCTAATTCTATATACTTCAACTGCATCAGTTCATGAAATGTCTAAGTGCTATCCATCTATCTCTTTCTCGAAAACATTTGTCAATGGCTGTGTTTTATTAGACTGTTAATATTACTGAATTTTTAATTAACTAAAGTTATAAACTTGAGTAATTGCATTTGTATAGCTTACCGTAGGTATGCAATAGTTTGCCGCAGGAATGCAGATGGATTGGATTAGCTTACTCAAAGCTCAACAAATTGACTTCCTTCAACGTGTGAAAAAACCTAAAACTCATGACTTATCTTTGCTGGAAAGTCAAGTTAAAGGTTGTCACACTGAAGTTATGGCCTTTTGGGGCGAGCCTTTGGCTAGACTCCAAGAACTTTCTCGCCAAGAAGCAGAAGTTCTCGCCAAAAATCCGCCGCCGACGCCGCCGGAATATCCTGAGCCTCCTGACTGGACGATACCTTTTCCCAAATACTTCCAACAACAGGCCCAAAATTATCTTTTACGGGAGCATATTGTTGAGAGGGTAATAACTGAACGCTTGGGCAAGTTAGTAAAAAAGGTGTCACAAGATACTTTGCAAAACATGGTTTTAGATGATGAGGGAAATTTGGGTGGCGAAAGTAAATTTCCTTATATACTCAAGGATCGTCCTCAGTTAAGTGTTCAAGTTTACGTTGCTGATGGAGAAAGTTTTAATGGTATTAAGAAAGACAAAATTAGGTGGTCGGTTACTCAAGAAGATTTAAAAAATTACCAAGTATTAGTTTTTCTGTGTTTATTTTATCCATCTACAGGTAACTTAGGTTACGAAAAGCAAAGCATAATAACAGGATTTTTACCTACAAATCAACTTGAATTTAGCGAACCAAAACTGTATGTCACTCCGAGTAATTTGTTGTATGCAGGAGGGTTAAGTTGGTATTTAGAATCACTTATGGGCAAAAAAGACACGTCGCCAGTAATTAACTCAAGAGCGATCGCAGATACAATACAGACTCTACCATCAGAACATTGTCTCAAGGGTATAGTCGGTGACTGGGAATGCTGGCAGACTTTGCAAGGACACACTAGAGGCATTAATTGCCTAGCTTTCAGTTCTGCGTGTAACAATGGCAAAGCCTTACCCATATTGGCCAGTGGTAGTCGGGGAGAGACGAAACTCTGGGATTTAAGCAAGGGTGAATTAATAGAGACATTATCAGAGTATCCTTGGGTAATATCTGGGCTAGTGGATGAAGTGAATTCCCTAGCTTTTAGTTCAGATGGACAGACTTTAGTGAGTTGCGGTGCAGATTCGACAATTAAGCTTTGGCACGTAGGCGCTTTAGACTTGATAGATATTTTGCACAAACATAATGGGGTCGTGCGGTGTGCTGCCTTTACTCCAGATGGGAGAATGTTAGCGACGGGCGGAGATGATAGAAAAATTCTTTTTTGGGATTTGATGCAACGTCAGGTAGCGATCGCACTTTCCTTAGATGATACAGCTGCTCATTCCCTAGTTTTGAGTCGAGATGGCGAAACTCTAGTCACAGGTAGCTACCGCAAAATCAAAGTTTGGCGCACCTCACCCCAAACAGGAATCAAAAGTTTAAAAGATGCACAACCACTGCATACCCTCATGGGTCATTCTCACATCGCTTGTTCCTTAGCAATCAGTGCAGATGGTAAACTACTCGTGAGTGGTAGCTGGGATCAAACGATTAAAGTTTGGCAATTGGAGACTGGGGAATTACTTCATACCCTTAAAGGACATAGAGATAGAGTATATGCGATCGCATTAAGTCCCGATGGACAAATTATTGCTAGCGGTAGTGCTGATAAAACTATCAAGTTGTGGCATTTACAAACCGGGGAATTGCTGGGTACGTTTACAGGTCATGGCAATATAGTCACAGCATTAGCTTTCACAGCTTCCGGCGAGATGTTGGTTAGCGGGAGTTTGGATAAGACAATTAAAATTTGGCAACGAAGTTAATGGTAATTCGTAATTCGTAATTCGTAATTATCCAGTCTTTGAATTCTGTTGATGAGTCTTTAATACTCGCGGGAGAGTCTTTGATACTCGCAGGAGAGTCTTTAATACTCGCGGGAGAGTCTTTGATACTCGCAGGAGAGTCTTTGATACTCGCAGGAGAGTCTTTGATACTCGCAGGAGAGTCTTTGATACTCGCAGGAGAGTCTTTAATACTCGTGCAAGAGTCTTTAATACTCGCGGGAGAGTCTTTGATACTCGCGGGAGAGTCTTTGATACTCGTGAACAACAAAATTTAAAAACTCTTTGCGCCTCTGCGCCTCTGTGTGAAACTTAAAACTCTGCTAACAGCGTTTCCAAGCAGCGAGTGAAATTATATACAATAGCTTATCAGTTGCCTACATTCACAGATACTAAGTTAAAACTGACAGTTAAACAAGTTTTTAACTGGTTAACTATGAGTTAAGTAATATAGCGGTTCTTAATTGAGTTTAATATAGACCTAACCCCCAACCCCTTCCCTACTAGCGTTGGGGAGTAAGATTCAAAGCCTCTCTCCTTTTAAAAGAGAGGTTTGGAGAGAGGTCAAAATCTATTGCATACAAACGAGAAGTTTTATACAACTATCTTTTTACCAAATTGATGCTGTTGGAGAATAGTCTATGGCGATGACGAAACTCTGGAAGTTTTTGCAAAACATTCAGGATTTGAACTGGACACAAGGCGTAGAGGTAACAAAGACAGGAGCCGAAGCAGCTAAAGCCGTACTTGATTTGGCAAAAGCAATTAAAGAGCAAAAACCCAATGTTCAAAACTTCAAACCTTATGTAGAGCAGATTTCGTCGCTATTAGATGTATTTAATTCTCCTCTCGGTCAAATTACCAAAGAAGTAATTCCTTTTGCACCCGTCGCCATTACCATCCTAAAGTTCATTGTTGATGCAACCCATAAAGAGCCAAGTTTAGAAAACTGTGTGCTACTAGTTAGTCAAGCTGCTTACATAGATAGCTTTCAGGATATTCTCAAACAAGATTCGGAATTACTGAAGAAAATTGATCAAAACCGTGAAGCTTCTGAGACTTTAGCTTTCCAGATTCATAAATTAGGTGAGCAAGAATTTGATGCGCGGGAAGTAAAAAAAGCTATTCTCTATTTTCACGAATCTCAACTAGCAGAATCATTTAATCAGATTTTACAGCAACGCTTGCAAGAAGCCGGATTATCCGAGACAGAAGCAAAAACCTTCACTCAAAGGGTAGCGCGTCACACCGATGACAAGATGCAAGACGCATTGGTAGAAGTCGGAGAGAAAGCGGACAAACTTTGGAAGTGGTATAGCGCCGGAGGAAAAGAAAAGCTAAAGAAAAATCTGAATATTGAAGATTATTTAGAACAAGTAATTAAACCAAAGCCAGAAGAAAACATTTTTGATGAAACCCATATTACTTTTCGGGATTTGTATGTATCTTTGCAAGTCAAAGAACTAGATGCCAAAGACGATGCAAATGTTGAATTGGAAGAGTGGGTTAAGGGAATACTGAATGACCCAGATACAAAACAGAAACAAGTTTTGTTTATTCAGGGCGAAGCCGGACGAGGCAAAAGTGTCTTTTGTCGGATGTTTGCCGATTGGGTACAGCGCGAATTACATCCGAGTTTTACCCCAATTCAGATTCGGTTGCGAGATTTGCGGGTACTAGAAAATAACTTAACTGATACTTTAGAGAACTATTTACAACACCTTGATTTTGTCACCAGTGATTCAGGCTGGCTGACCGATAAAAATACGCGGTTTTTGTTTTTACTAGATGGGTTTGACGAGTTATTACTAGAAGGACGAGCTAGTGGCGGCTTGAAAGAATTTCTGGAACAGGTGGAACAGTTTCAGAAAGACCGCCTTTGTCAGCATCAGTTTTTAGTTACCGGTCGTCCCCTAGCGCTACAAGGAATTGAGCGGCTACTTTCACAAACCAAAAGCTTGAAGCGCGTCGAACTTCAGCCAATGGATGACTCACTTCAGCGAAAATGGCTGGAAAAATGGGCAATTGCGGCTCAAGTTAACAAGAGTGAGTTTGAAGAATTTTTGCAGGCTTGCCCTAATGAAGTCAAAGATAACCTAGCACGAGAACCTTTACTGCTTTATTTACTGGCACGGATGCACCGAGAGAACCGTCTCAATGTCCAAATGTTTACAGGTGCAGACGCTATTAAGGCAAAAATCCGCATCTATGACGAATCGGTGAAGTGGGTACTAGAAAAACAGCGTGACAGTGAAAATCAAAATGATAACTCCCGCTTGACTGGATTAGAGAGTGAGGATTTACGGCAATTTCTCACGGAAGCCGCTTTGTGTGTGGTGCAGTCTGGGAATGAATCTGCGAGAGTGACGATGTTAGAAGCACGGCTCAAAGACAGCAACAACCCAGCTGCAAAGTTAATTCAGGATGCCAGACAGGAGAATACCTCCCAAAAAAATCAACAAGATAAGCTACTCAATAACCTGTTGACGGCATTTTATATTAAACCAGCCTCCGGTGATAAAGGCGGTTCAGTTGAGTTTGTTCACAAGAGTTTTAGCGAGTTTTTATTCGCGGAACGGTTAATAGAAAGCTTTGTAGATTGGACAACCAAGGTAAGCAAGCGTCAGCGGGAAGAAGACTTGGTTAGCATAGCCGTGATGGATAGGCAGATTTACGATTTATTAGGTTATGGGAATTTAACTCTTGAGATTGTCGAATATTTGATGGGGTTGTTGGCTGAGAGTTCAGAATTTCACGAGGTGGAACGCTTGTGTAGACTGTTCCAAAGATTAGAGCAATTCTATTTTCGTTGGTGCGATGGCGAATTTATTGATGCAGACGATGTAAACCTGCCTCAGATGAAGAAAAAACAGTTGAGGGAGCAATTACTAGAGCGAGAAAATCACTTGGGATTGCGACAGGTGGATGTGTATACAGGGCTGAATGTGATGATTGTGCTGCTAGCGTTGCATCGCTATGCCCAAACAAAAAACGACCTCAAAAAGAAAATTAACTTTTACCCCTGCGGTAAACCTAATACTGGTCAATTTGACTCAGAACGCTTGCTTCATATTATCGGCTATAGTCACTGCCTGAGTGCCTCTACCTTTAAAAACAACTTAGGATTATTTCTCAGCGGTGTCAACCTCAACGATGCCAATCTCAGCCGTGCTAACCTCAGCCGTGCCGACCTCAACGGTGCCAACCTCAACGATGCCAACCTCAACGATGCCAACCTCTACAATGCCAATCTCAGCCTTGCGAACCTCAGGCTTGCGAACCTCAGCCATGCCGACCTCATCGATACCAACCTCAGCCATGCCGACCTCAGCGGTGCCAACCTCAGTGGTGCCTACCTCAGCTATGCCAATCTCAGCGGTGCCAACCTCAGCGATTTCTACTTACATGATGACGGCGCCGTCATCGATACCAACCTCAGCCATGCCGACCTCAGCCATGCCGACCTCAGCCATGCCAATCTCAGTGATGCCAACCTCAGCCATGCCGACCTCAGAGGTGCCAACCTCAGCCATGCCTACCTCGGCTATGCCAATCTCAGTGATGCCAACCTCAGCCATGCCAATCTCAGCGGTACCAACCTCCAAGCAGTTGTTTGGGACAGCAAGACAAAATGGTTTAATGCGAGAGGGGTACATGAAGCAGTAGGTGTATCTTCAGAGTTAGTACAAGACAAAGCTTTTGCAACTGCGGTTTCCTGGGATCAGGGCATAAGTTGGGTAAAAGAAGGCAAAATTAAAGAAGCACAGGAAGCTTTCAAGCAAGCCCAAATATTTGACCCTAGTTTGATAAACTCTGCTGAATTTTGGAATAGCATTTGCTGGGTTGGCTGTTTGCACGGTTATGCTAAAAATATTCTTTCCATCTGTGAAAAAGCAATTACCTTAGACCCTGATAATAAACGCTATCAAGATAGTCGCGGGCTTGCTAGAGTCCTAACAGGCGACTTGGCAGGGGCATTAGAAGATTTTCAGGCTGCTGTAGACAGTGGCACACTTGATTACTTAAATGATATGAAGCGGCGACGGCTACGCTGGATAGAAGCACTAAAGTCAGGAAATAATCCCCTCACACCAGAGGAATTGGAGGAGTTGCGGCAGGTTGAGGGTTGATGTATCCGTTCAAGAGACGTTGCATTGCAACGTCTCTACATCTAGTGCAATTGGGCTGACGTTGTAGGCGATCATCGCTAACGCACATAATTAAAATATTGCCCTCTATGCTATTTACTTATGACTATTGCCAGTCAACCCCAACTAACTTTAGACGAGTTTCTCAAACTGCCGGAAACCGAACCAGCATCAGATTTTATTAACGGAGAAATCATTCAAAAACCCATGCCTCAAGGCGAACATGGTCTGATTCAGACAACTTTTTGTGAAGTTATTAACGGCTTAGTGAGAAATCAGAAAACTGCTATAGCTATTTTAGAACTGCGCTGCACCTTTGGCGGTGCATCTATCGTCCCTGATGTGTCTGTGTTTCGCTGGGATAGAATTCCTAAAACTCCATCTGGCAGAATTGTTAATCGCTTTGAAATTAATCCCGACTGGGCAATTGAGATTCTTTCCCCAGACCAAAGATTAAAAAAAGTGTTGAGTAAGTTATTGCATTGTTCGCGCAATGGTACTGAACTCGGCTGGTTAATCAACCCAGAAGATGAAAGCGTGCTCGGAGTGTTTAGTGGACAGCAAGTGGAATTATACGAAGGTACTGATAAATTACCCATTCTTGAGGGTATCGAATTAGAAATTACCGTGGAACAAGTTTTTGGTTGGCTGAGTTTGACATGAAAATATCTTCTGATTATCGCTAATGCACATAATTGAAGATATTCCCCTCTATGGTATTTACTTATGGCGATCGCAACTCAACCCCAACTAACTTTAGAAGACTGTAGAACAAGTTTTTGGTTGGCTGAGTTGGACGTAATCTCCCAATCCAAAATCTCAAATCCAAAATAGTATAAGGCTATTCTCGAAGCGGTAGAAAAGGCTATGACGGTAACTACCTATAAATGGACAATTGAACGCTATCACCGAGCAATATCAGCAGGGATCTTTGATGACCAACCCATTGAACTATTGCGCGGCGACCTCATAATTATGCCCCCAGAACGAGAACCCCATGCCTACTACAATACCGAAGCAGCCGATTATCTTCGCACACTGCTTGGTGAACGGGCAAAAATCCGCGATGCAAAACCCATCACCCTACCCAACGACTCAGAACCTGTCCCCGATGTTGCTATTGTCAAACCTTTAGGTGAAGTTTACCTAGAACACCATCCCTACCCTGAAGATATTTTCTGGATTATTGAATTTTCTAAGTCCACCTTGAGCAAAGATTTAGGTGAGAAAAAAGACATCTATGCAGAAGCAGGCATTGCTGAATATTGGGTTATCAATCTCAAAAATTTTCAGTTACAAGTATTTCGAGACTTAAAAAATGGGCAATACACAACAGAACTGACATTAACCACAGGTACTATTGTCCCCCTAGTTTTTCCTGATGTATCCGTCCAAGTTCATCGCCTCATAGGTTTCCCAAAAATATAATTTCTAGCACCTGTCAGAAACGAAGAATGCAAGGTGTAGCAAGCTTTAAGAGTAGGCGATCGCTAACACACCCTGAATTGTCGTGCAAGTAAAGATGGATTGAATTTATCAAAAAATATGAGACTTCAAAATCGATTATTTAAACTCATTGCCTTTGTAAGTAAGTGGGCGGGAAAAATCTCAAGTATGTAACGAAAAGTTAACTAGAGAG